>JAGHBG010000037.1 GCA_021161105.1 Thermotogaceae bacterium
CAATCTTTTGAACTCTTCTAATTTTAGAGAACTGTATATTTTCCTTCCAATAAGATTGGAAAATAACTCAAGAAGTTTTGCGTCCTTTTTTTCAAAACCACCCTCTTTATTCAAAACTTCTATAACTCCTATCTCGATGTCACCTGCATATATAGGTGATCCAACAATATTTTTAGTTACGAATTTTGCCGCCCTGTCCACACCCTTGAAATGCTTTTTCTCTTTTTGAAGATCGTTAAAAACCATGGTTTTTTTATTTAAAAATATCGTTCCAGCAATGGATTCCATTGGAACAGGTATACTTTCTATTCTTCCACTGGCTCCTCCCTCTGTTACGAAAAACTCAAGATAATCTCCTTTGGAAAAAAGTATTGAAACCGCCTCAGCTCCCATAACCACTGATATGTATTTTTCTATATTTTTAAGGAGGCTCTTCAAATTCAATGACGAATTTAAACGTGCAGCTATATAGGGTAGAAGTTCCTCATCTTCCAATACTTCTAAGGATGCCTTTCTCGCATAAACATTAAGTTTCTTTAATATATTCTCATCAAGGTCCTCTTCGGAGAATAAATAATACTTCACTCCATCACACTCATAACTCAATCTTGATCGTTTTCCAAAAAGCTTCCCATCTGTTTCATAACCCGCCACCCAATAAGGGGCTTTCAAAAACTTCACCTCCAGATATCGGCGCCTATAGTGACATATTTATCCCAGGTTCCCAACGCTGAATTCCATACAAGTTTGAAGCCTGCGGTAAGATTTTCTCCCATTATCGGGTAAGATACAGAAAGCCATGCTATTGTGTCTCCTCCTACTTCTAACACGCCGAGCTTTCCATTCTTAAATGGTGTTTCATCATATATGTAACCGGTCAGCAGCAGTCCGCTGAAACTATCTCCAATAGCTGGTACTATTCCCCTTAAAGTACCATCAAGAACTAAATTACCATCAAAGTCCCCACTAAGATATAATTTTCCTTTCAAGTAAGTCCAATAGACCTCAGTTCCAATTATGTATCCCATGGTTTGCCTTCCATCAACATATATACCCGGTGCTTCACCTATAAGCTTCATTTCGTAATATGATCTGTTAAATAAGAATTGGTGGTGACCCGAAAAACCGGCAAAGGCACCTGCGATAAACTCAAATATATCGAGCCTTCCATGATAACCACCAAACAGTCCATAAGCAAATCTACCATCTTTTGCAAACTCTATATTAAACTCAGTACCAATATTGCCTAAAAACACTGTTTTTTTGATTCCAACAGAAACAGATTTATCAACAAAAAGCTGGCCCGAGGCAGGAGTGGAAACATCTGTGTCATATATGCCGCTCACAAAAGCTTCAAACCCGAACACAGGAACTGCTATTTCTCCAAACCATAATGAATCGGATTTATTGAATTCCAAACTGGAAAGTTTCGTCAATTCATAAGGAATATGAGTGTACAACCTGTACCCATTATGGCCGATTTGAATGTCAAATGCTTTTGAATTTGGTACACCGTATCCTCTTAAAGCATAGCTCATTCCTAAATCATAAGAATACATATCACTATATTTTATAAAACTTTCGCCGAAAAATAGTCCCACACCGTTAATGGTTAACGCATCCAAAACATTGGTGCTTGGAGTAGATGACGGAAGCCCATAGTAAAGCTCTCCACCTATCCTGTCTGAATATGCATTTATTCCAAGATCAAGCCATACTGGTCCTATTCTGAACGAGTGGGATATACTGTAAACCATGAAATCTTTATTATCCTTCTTAACAGTTCCAACAAACAGTGCAGGTTTTCCAACACTTACATTTGAAGATACAGAAGAAGGTTTCTCTCCCTCTTCTTTTTCCTTTTCTTCTTCCACTGGCTTTTCTTTTTCCTCTTTTTCTTCCTCTTTCATTTCAATTGTCTTGAACTCCTCTTCATTATGTGTACTCATTGATGGTCTATCCATTCCAGGAGCGTATTCTGTTCCTTTAGGGACAGGGAACACCGTTCCTGCAGGAGTGTATGCAAAAACGGTACCTTCAAATGTGACGATCTTCGGCTTGTCTTTCTCATATAAAACACTAAATCTTGTACCTCTAACACCTGCAGTTACGCTCTTTGTCTTTATAAGGAATCTCTCTCCAGACTTCAGAAGTTTTTGTATGCTATTATAAGTTTTACCTTTGAGTTGTTTCAGCTCTATAACATATCCTTCTCCAACCTTTTCTAACCTTTCTATCTCAATCTGTGTGTTCTCTAACACCCTGGTTTCCGAGTTATTAGGAAACTTTAAGATCACAAAGGAGTCCTTCATTGTAAGCACAGAATCACCCTCATGCAGTTCAACATTTGATTCTATCGGTTCCCAAATTTCAGAATTTGCTTTTTTATATGCTGCATTTCCGTAAAAATCTTCAACTTTTATTCCTATCTTGGAACCTGTTAACTTCTCTTCCTTTATCTTCAATTTAACCTCTGTGCTTTCATCATCGACTGTAAATAATATAGTAGCTTCGCCCTCTTCATAGGGAGCAAGATAATTAACGGTAGCGGTTCCGTCAATGGGTATCCCATCAAACATGAGATCTATTTCGTAAAAACCTCCAACAGACACTTCCGCTTTCAATATGCCTTCAGCAGGTTGTCCTTTATCATCCAGATAGGTAACGGATAAAGGCAGAACTCCTCCCACATTAACTATCGTAGATTCTGCCGTAACAAATATCTTTGAAAAACCGAAAGACAAAAGAAACATACTTAACATTATGACTATCACACGTTTTAACATACTAACACCTCCCACAATATTGTTGTCAAAAATGCCAACCCCGCCACAAAGGTATTTTCTATAATTATCCCCCTTTCATTTCTCTTGAGAAAATTTCTAAGAATCTCTATTCCAAACAGTACTGCCACATAGAAAATGTTTCCTGTCCATGGAAAAGCTCCTCTAATTATGTAGCCAGGCCAATCTCTATTATACGGCTCATCTTTTCTAAATATAAAATATCCCAGAAACGAAAGAAAATATGCATTAAATATTGTTATCATCAATTTTTCTGCTATATCCTCAGGTACAAAAAAATGAACATCAGTAAAAAATGGAGTAATAACAAGTACCGTTATCAAATGAAAAAACTGATCCAACAAATACCATTGCCACCCATTACTACCCTTTGAAAGCTTTAAACTATCTAAAAAGTAGTGTGTGATTCCAACAGCTGCTATTAAAATAAAATGGAAGAAGCGATATCCATATCCCAGGGAGAAAGTTATCTGTGATAAGTACACCAATAAAACATGCGATATGAGGACCGTTTTGCTTTTGGCCTTGTTTGCGGCTATCCATCCAAATTGAAGAACATAATCACCAAAAAGATGGCCTAAGTACAGATGGACAAAAGATTCAATCACCAATTGGCACCTCTTTCAATCTTTCAATGAATTCCCCGGGGAATTTCTTTTCTATCTCATTCTCTATATCCTTCATACTCATATTCATAGCCAATTTTTTTGCAATATCATCTATGAAACCTATAAAAAGTGCTATATATGGTACTTCCCTCCCTTTCAATCCATGAGGAAATCCACTACCATCTAATCTTTCATGATGATAAAGTGTTACGTCTAAAACTTCTTTCGGCAGATTTTGAATGTTTTTGAGAATCTCGTACCCATATATTGGATGCTTTTTGTACTCTTCAACTTCTTCGCTCGTTAGTTCATAAAAATTCTTCTGGAGTATATAATCTCTAATTCCTATCAGCCCAACATCATAAACATAAAATGATAATTCTGCAATTTCTCTGTTTAAATCAAACTGGTCTACGAG
>JAGHBG010000252.1 GCA_021161105.1 Thermotogaceae bacterium
ATATGACAGCGTTATAATGATCGAAAATGTGGAAATAATAGATGAGAATCACGTTCAAATAAGAAGCAGTGTTTATCCATACAAAGATCTGAGGAAAGTAGGAGAAGATATATGCAAAGGCGAAATGGTGTTTCCAAGGTACCACACACTAACCCCGGCAGATATATCATTTTTGATGATGGCAAAGGTTTTTGAAATTCCCGTTATAAAAAAACTTAAAATATTGTTGATACCAACGGGTAACGAAATAGTTAAGCCTGAAGAAGCAACCGAAGAATTCCAGATCCCCGAAACCAATTCACTTATGATTAAAAATTACTTAGAACGATACAATGCAATGGTCGATGTACACGATATTTTGCCCGACGACATAGATATAATAAAAGACACGATAGATAATAAAATTGAAGAATATGATTTAATCCTTGTTAATGCTGGGTCTTCAGCTGGATCTAAAGATTTTACTTATCATGTGATAAATGACCTTGGCGAAGTGATAGTTCATGGAATAAATATAAAACCCGGGAAACCTGCTGTGCTCGGTGTGATAGAGGGAAAACCAGTCATAGGGCTGCCAGGTTTTCCCGTGTCCTGTAATATTATTCTGGAGGAAATAGTAAAACCGCTGGTACTGAACAAAACAAAATATGAATTATATTATGATAACGAAGTTATCGAGGGCATTTCAGGAAAAAGAATACATTCTTCGATAACGGAAAAAGAGTATTTGAGGGTAGGAGTCGGTAAAGTAGGAGAAAATTATGTGGCAATACCTTTAAAGAGAGGTGCGGCTAATATTTCATCTGTATCAAGACAGGATGGAGTGGTATGTATAGAAAGGGGAGTTGAAGTTGTTGAAGACGGCGAAAAAGTATTTATCAATCTGAAAAGAAGCAAAAATTTAGTTGACAAAAATATATTGATTATTGGAAGTCATGATTTACTTATAGATTTGCTTTCGGACTTTATTAAAAAATATGATAAAGATCTGAAAGTTGTTTCAGCAAATGTGGGAAGTCTAGGAGGGATACTGTCGATACTTAAGGGATATTCTCACATGGCTGGTATGCATTTGTTTGATCCTGAGACAGGAGAATATAACATACCATACATAAAAGAGTATATGGATAGATTTACACTGGTAAATCTTTCGTATAGAGAGCAGGGATTTATTGTTCAAAAGGGCAATCCAAAAAATATAAAAGATTTTGAAGATCTTACGAAAGACGGAGTCAGATTTATTAACAGGCAAAAAACCGCAGGAACCAGGATATTGTTAGATTATTATTTAAAGAAGAAAAACATATCCCCAGATGATATATCTGGTTACTCCGATGAAGAATATTCCCATGTAAATTTGGCGTTAAAAATAAAGAAAGATATGGCTGATGTGGGCTTGGGCATTAGAGCTGCTGCCAATATATACGACCTGGATTTTATTCCGGTTTCTTACGAAAGATATGACTTGCTTATACATGAAAGCTTTTTGAATGATAAAAGATTTGAGCTTGTTATGAATATAATAGCCTCCAAAGAGTTTAAAGAAGAAGCAGAAAGATTGGGAGGCTATCTCTTAAAAGATGCAGGAAAAATGTGGGAGGTTGTTTCATGAAAAAAAGATTTCAAATCTTCGTTTCAAGGGAAGAAATTTATAAAAACTTTGTTGATAAGTTAGATATTCAAACGGAGGTAATAGAAATAAACACAGAAGAAACCTTGGGATATGCAAGTGCGGAAGATGTGTTTTCACCGGAGGATTTGCCAGGATTTGATAAATCTACGGTTGATGGATATGCGGTGCGTGCAGAAGATACATTTGGTGCCAGTGAAGGGAATCCTGCATTTTTAAAGATTGTTGGGGAAGTATTCATGGGAGAAGAATATTCGGGGGGGATAAGGTCTGGAGAATGCGTAAAAATACCGACCGGTGGCATGCTGCCAAAAGGTGCTAATGCAGTTGTGATGATAGAAAATACTAAAGAATTTGGGAAAAGAGTAGAGATATACAAGTCCGTTGCACCGGGAGAAAATGTTTTGTCAAAAAATGAGGATGTAAAAAAAGGCAGCATTGTATTGCATAAAGGTGAAAGTGTTAGCATAGGTCACATCCATAACTTAATGGGTTTGGGCATAACATCCATTAAGATTCATAAAAAACCAGTAATTTCTATAATTCCCACTGGTGATGAAATTGTAGAACCTACACAGAAACGGGTCAAAACACAAATTAGAGATGGTAATTCCTACTCACTGATGGCATGGTTAGAAAGCTCTGGATATAAAGTTAAGAGATACAGATTGGTGAAAGACGCCCCGGATGATTTTAAAGAAGGAGTTAGGTGGGGATTGGAAAATGGAGATGTTGTAGTTATTTCGGGTGGTAGTTCTTTGGGAGCACGAGATTACTCCTTGTCAACAATCGAACATTTTGGAGAAGTGTTATATAGCGGGGTTCAAGTAAAACCCGGAAAACCCGTTATTTTCGGCAAAGCCGGCAAAAAAATTATTTTAGGTTTACCGGGAAATCCATCGTCTTTTGTTGTCAGTGCATTTTTATTTTTATTCCCAATATTGAAGAAAATATCTGGTCATAGTTCATATATTCCGGAACCGGATTGTTTTGTGAGGATAACTATCAATGTCCCGAGTGCACAGGGAAGGGAAAGGTTTGTTTTTGTAAAATTGGAGAAGAAAGATAATGAAATTTTAGCTTATCCAATTTTAGGTGAATCCGGTTTGGCTTCTCCCTTTAGAATTGCGGATGGTGTGGTGAGAATTCCTTTAGGAAAAGAAGGACTTTACAAAGATGAAATA
>JAGHBG010000165.1 GCA_021161105.1 Thermotogaceae bacterium
GAAAGAATAAAATATACTCAGAACAATAATTATGTGTTTCCTAATCGCTATTTCTGGAGAACATACGAGCAGAAGGAAATTGATTTAGTTGAAGAAAACGATGGATTGTTTTCAGTATATGAATTTAAATGGTCATTGAAAAAAACGAAGCCTGTTCCGTTAGACTTTAAGATAGCATACGGCGTTAATAATATGGAATATATAACACCTGAAAACTTCATGGATTTTGTGAGCAAATAAAAGGAAGAAAGTCAACTAGCATAAAAAGTCTATGAGGTAACATTCACTTTGCTAATTTACCAACTAATTCCAGTTTATACAAATCAGAGTTCATTTCCAGATCCAGGTAAATAGTCTTTGTACCAAGATCAGATTCAATCTGTTTTGCCAGAGTAGTTTTTCCGGTTTGACGGGCACCAAGTAGCGCAACAACCGGGAAATGAGATAATAAGTTTCCTATTTCAGTAATATGAGAGCGAGCAATCATAAGACAGATATACATAATTGTCATTGAAAAATCAAAATAGCATTATGAAATTTCAAGCATTGTTGTTGGTTGTTCGCTTACTTAGACAAAATTTTTATTTCCTGCTTTTTGTTTTCTTTCCCGCCTTCATCGATTCAGTTTCTCAAACATAATGTTTCTCAAGCATAATATGAAACTTGAGAACCGGACTTGGTTGGTACTTTGCAATTTTTTATGCACAAACAGAGTTTACCTGCACTTAAGGATGAGTATAGAAAGGCAGGGTTAGTGTGATATGAAGAATCTTGGATCAAAAGGGAATGG
The DNA here is from genome assembly GCA_021161105.1 of Thermotogaceae bacterium. Taxonomy (GTDB): domain Bacteria; phylum Thermotogota; class Thermotogae; order Thermotogales; family Thermotogaceae; genus JAGHBG01. The sequence goes on from JAGHBG010000165.1 coordinate 791, forward strand.
CTCAGTCTTTGTTATTTTTATTTTCTTGAAATCCACATGTTTCGGATTCAATAGAAAGTTAAACTCTCCTTTAACTACTGCACTTGGTATTTGAATTATAGCAAATTCATTTTCTTCAACAAATTCATCCCCAATGATTTGGCTAGCTGGCTGGAAGGGTATAGAGTTCCATCCTGATGGTAAGTCTTGGTTTTGAATTTTGTAGATATTGAGAGAATCAGGTATTTCTATTTCAACCATGTGATAATCCTTGGGTAAAATACCTAATGAAATATGTACAGCAACTTCACTATGAGCTAAGGCTCTGTTTTGTGCTGTATAAACTAATTCAGTTCCTTTGGAGTTCCATCTTTGGCCGTTCAGGGATGCCCCGTAGCCTGAAAGTTTATTTTTGTATTTTTTTCTACTTAATCTATATACAAACATTACACAAAAACTCCGTATTCAATTCTATTTAACTCTGCTATGACTAAATCTTTACCATAAGAATTATCGAGTAGGTTAACAGGTTTTTCTCTACCCAAAGCCAGGGATGGAGTGATAAGCCAATTCTTAAAGTCAGCAGGAGAGTCAAAAACTGAATTCCCCATGCTTATTACCTCGGCAAGTTCAAAAATCCGTTCGCTTTGCATAGATTTATAAACATGATTTTTTTCTAATCTGTATCTTTGTAAAGTTCTAATGTTGACGTTTAGAAAAGTAGACCATTGCTGATCATCAAAAGGTGAATTCATTTTAATCTCATTAAACAATTGGCTTGTAACACCACGTCTAACTGCTCTGGAAATTAATAACTTATCTTTTAACACTTTCAAATATGTAATGTCATCCTTTTTAAAAGTTTCACCTCGCTTAAAAGATCGTATAAAAACTTTAAGCTCCTTGTTAGTTTTAAGCTTTCTCTCCGTTTGTTGTGTTTCCATTTTTAGTTAACCTAAATCAATAGCGACAAATATACTTATTTATACGACAAATATACTAGTAATGTTGCAGGGACTCGGAGACTCGGTGACTCCGTGACTCGGTTATTCGGGGACTTATTCTTATTCCTTAGCCTTAATTTCTTTTTCCTGCTTTCAATTTCCTATTTCTGTACCTTTGCATTGTATGTCAACAATCTGGACACGTACCCAACGCAAAAACTATCAGCGCTTGTTCGAGTTTGTCTGTATTCCTTCCTTATTTTGCCGTAAGATTAAAATAATTATTTAAATTTACGGGAAAGTAATTGGCTTATGTATATTAGTAGAGCTATTGAAAAACGGTTTCTTGACTTGTTGAAGTTTTTTCCTGCAGTAGCAATTTTAGGTCCACGTCAGGTTGGAAAGACAACTTTAGTTAAAAAGCTTAGAGGGAAATTAACTCGTGAAAGCGTTTATATTGATCTTGAGAATCCTGTTGATTATGGAGCTTTGAGCCACCCAATAGAGTTTTTTAATTCTGTTGCTGACAAAGTGATAATTATTGATGAGGTACAAAGAAAGCCTGATATTTTTCCTGTTTTACGTTCAGTTATTGATAGTAACAGATGGAATGGCAGGTTCATTTTACTGGGTTCTGCTAGTCCGGATTTGTTGTTCCTCAGTAATGAGACACTGGCTGGTCGCATCGTTTATCTTGAATTGACCGGTTTAATGTTTTCTGAGGTAAGGGAATTAAGCAGCTTTCGTGAACACTGGATGTCTGGAGGTTTCCCGGATGCTTTCAAACAGCATCAGCAATCTATTCGGCACGAGTGGCTCAAGTCATTTATATCGACTTATGTGGAAAGGGATCTGAGGATTTTGGGTTTAAATACCAGCTCATTAGATCTTATGAGACTCTTACAAATGTTAGCTGCTCAACAGGGGGGGCTGATGAATGCCAGTAGTTTGGCAAATTCTTTAGGTGTGTCTTCCCCAACGATAAGTAAAGCAATATCTTTTTTTGAGAAATCTTTTATCATTCGACGCTTGACTCCATGGTCAAGAAATATTGGTAAGAGGCTAGTGAAATCGCCAAAAGTATATGTACGTGATTCCGGGGTAGTGAATTATTTACTTGGTTTGAGCACTTATGAGGAAATACTTAAACATCCTCTTTTGGGACATCTATGGGAAGGATACGTGGTTGAAGAGATCATAAACTCAATGGGGGATGATTACAATTTTTATTTCTACAGAACCCAGGATGGAGCTGAATGTGATCTTGTTATTTTCAGAGCAGGAGAGTGTATTGCGGCTATAGATGCAAAATTCTCACCTCAGCCCAAAACAACAAAATCAATGGCGATTACTCTACAGGATTTAAAACCCAGGAGAGCTTATTACGTTGTTCCTCAGAATCATACTATTTATTCGATATCAGAAAACCAATATGTTGCTACTCCATGGCAAATTCTGAGAGCACTGAAAAGTTAAAGGATTCCATTTGAGTTCTACTTCCTATTTTCTACCTTCTCTCTCTATTCCAGATTGATACGACTATTACCATCCAAGCTTACAAATTCCCGAAAATTTTCTCTGTTGATTCCTTTGTCAATTGATAGATAGTTGTTGGAAAAGGTTTTTGGGAATTTAAATTTCCTTTTTTTATTCCACTTAAATTCATAGGCAAAGAATTTTCCGTTTACTTCTTCCACGTAGTCAATTTCCTGCTGCTGGGTTGTTCTCCAAAAATAATAGTTACGTAAATCTTTATTGAGGCTAATTTGCTTAACTCTTTCGCTAACCATAAAGTTCTCCCACAGAATGCCAACATCCTGCCGTATAGCTAAGGGTTGAAGTTGTCCGATCACTGCATTACGAATTC
>JAGHBG010000221.1 GCA_021161105.1 Thermotogaceae bacterium
AATAATGCTTGCAGAAGAGTTTCTTAAATAAATCATCATGTGCAGTTCTAAAAGGAGGTGGATGTTTTGAATAAGGGTATCGTTGTTAGGGAATATATCCTAACAACTGTTGGGCTTTTCATCACAGCGTTAGGACTTGATATGTTCCTTATACCTAATGGTATAGCTGCTGGAGGAGTTAGTGGACTTTCGATGATACTCTCTCACCTTACCAGTATTCCAGTTGGTATTTGGATGTACATATTGAATGCAATACTTTTTACAATAGCTTTTATTACTATTGGCTTTGATTTCAGTGCGAAAACCATTTATTCAACTTTTATGCTGAATTTCTTTGTAGATCTTTTTGACAGAATAGTTCCAATATGGAAATACGCGCCGCCGTACATTGAGGGAGAGGTGGATCACATTCTTGCTGTCTTATTTGGAGTGATGTTGACAGCAATTGGGATGGCGATTACATTTTCTCAAAATTCATCGACAGGAGGTACTGACATAATTGCAAGAATATTTAATAAGTATTTTGGAACAGCCATTGGAACAACTTTGATGATAGTGGATTTCGTTATAGGATTTTCTTCTGCATTCTCCTTTGGTGTAGAAAAAGCTATGTATGCAATACTGGCGATTATCATAAATGGTATGATGATAGACTTTGTTCTTCATGGTATTGAGATGTCAAGTAAGGTTATAATATTTTCTGAAAAATCAGATAAAGTTATTGATTTCATATTAAATGAGTTAAAAAGAGGCGCAACAAAGATTCCTTCAATCGGTGCATATACGGGAAAGGAAAAAATCCTTATACTTACAGTAGTGAGAAGGAGGGAACTCGCAGAACTTATTCACTTTCTAAGAAGGGTAGATCCTAAGGCGTTCGTTATAATCGGAGAAGTAAGGCAGGTATTGGGGGAAGGCTTTAGAGAAATTAATAAAGCCTTATAAAATTGGGGGTGTTAAAAATGAAAAAGACCAAAATAGTTTGTACCATAGGGCCAGCCAGTGAAAGTGAAGAAATTATAAAAGAACTCATTAAAGCTGGCATGGATGTAGCAAGGATCAATACTTCTCACGGAGATCCAGAAGAGCAGGGTCGAAAGATGGAAAGAATAAAAAAAATCCGGAAAGAATTCAATGTTCCCGTTGCTATTCTTCTTGATCTTGCTGGACCTAAAATAAGGACGGGGTATCTTGAAAGAGATGAAATTGAATTGAGGGAAGGTTCTGTTCTTGTCCTTACAACCGAAGATATCAGGGGAAACGAAAATATAATTTCTGTAAATTATAAGGAACTTCCCGCAGATGTTCAAAAAGGAGATAAAATCCTTCTTGCTGATGGGTTGATAGAACTTGAAGTGTTAGATACTGACGGGGAAAAGGAAATAAAGACAGTGGTTAAAAATGGTGGAACGGTAACTCACAGAAGAGGAGTTAATGTTCCGGGTGTTGATTTGAAAGGGGTTAAATCTATTACAGAAAGAGATGAAATGTACATAAAATTTGGTGTGGAAAAAGGTGCTGATATGTTTGCGCTTTCGTTTGTAAGAAAAGCTAGTGATGTTCTTTACGCAAAGGAGATTATAAAAAAATATGGTGGAACTCAGCCTGTAATCTCTAAAATAGAAACTAAGCAAGCTCTTGATAATCTTGATGCAATCTTAGAAGTTTCCGATGGTGTAATGGTAGCAAGGGGAGATCTGGGTGTTGAAATTCCACTTGAAGAGGTTCCAATTGCACAAAAGAGAATAATAGGAATGGCTAACAGAATGGCAAAACCGGTTATTACAGCAACTCAGATGCTTGAGTCTATGGTTCATAATCCGAGGCCAACGAGGGCAGAAGTAACTGATGTGGCAAATGCGATACTTGATGGCACTGACGCTATAATGCTTTCTGAAGAAACGGCTATGGGTAAGTATCCTGTTGAAGCAGTTAAATACATGTCAAAAATAGCAATTGATGCAGAAGCGTTTCTTGAAGAGTATAAAAGTACAGCTATTGATTGGCTCAGAACATTCTCTTTTGCTGTTGACACATCAGATGCGATATCCCATGCTGCATGGCATCTTTCTGAAGATCTTCAAACTCCAGTTATTATAACTTTCACAAGCAGTGGTTCAACCACGAGAAGAGTATCAAGATTTAAGCCAAGGTCGTTGATTTTGGCACCCACTCCCAATGATTCCACATACTATGCTTTGGCTGTTGTATGGGGGGTTATTCCGTTAAGGATAGAGCAGGCACAATCAACTGATGAAATGATAGAACTTGCGATAGACAAAGCCATGAAAGAAGGTTATGTTAAACATGGCGACACAGTTGTAATAACCGCTGGTGTGCCAGTAGGAATTCCTGGGACAACGAATCTTATAAAAGTTCACGAGGTGAAATGATAATATGAGAAAAGTTGTTGTTGTGAGATATGCAGAGATAGGAGTTAAAGGGAAAAATCGCTCTCATTTTGAAGAAGTTCTCAGGAAAAATATTGAAGTGGTAACTGGGGTAAAACCTGAGAGAAGATGGGGAAGAATATATGTTGATTTCGACTGGGAGGAAAATTCTCCTGAAATTTTTGGCAGGATCTTTGGCATACAAAACTACAGTCCAGCGTTTATAGTAAATTTGGATTTTAAAGAGATAAAAGAAGCAGCTTTCGAGCTTACAAAAAGAGAATTGGAAAATGATGCAAAAACCTTTAAAGTCAATGCTAAAAGACCTAATAAAAACTTTCCGATGGGGATTTATGACATAAATAGAGATCTTGGAGCTTACATACTTAAGACTTGTCCTGAGCTTAAGGTAGATGTTCACAGTCCGGATTTTATACTTGGTGTTGAAATAAGAGATGAAGGAGCAGTTGTTTATAGCAGAAAATGCAGCGGTCCAGGAGGATTGCCAGTTGGAGTCGAGGGTAAGGCTCTGCTACTTCTTTCTGGGGGAATAGACAGTCCTGTGGCTGGATGGTACATGATGAGAAGAGGAATAGCAATATCTACACTTTCTTTCATTTCTCCTCCATATACAGGAAAGGAAACTATAGATAAATTTAAAAGATTGGTTGAAAAGTTAAAAGTGTATTCATCTGGTAGGGGGATAAAAGCTTATATCTCGCCGATTACATCACTTTTGGAATTTCTGAAAGACAACGCTCCTCAGAAGCTCCTTTTAGTGCTTCAAAGAAGATCCATGATAAGGATTGCAACACGTTTTGCAAAAAGTAAAAGATTAAAAGCTCTGATAACTGGGGAAAGTATTGGACAGGTTGCCAGTCAAACTTTGGATAATATGAGTACAATAAACGAAGCCTCCGATATTCTTGTATTAAAACCATTGATTGGCTTTGATAAGATAGAAATCATTGAGAAAGCTAAGGAAATAGGCACATATGAAATTTCTATAGAAAAGCACCTTGATGTTTGCTCAGTGTTTACTCCCAAACACCCTGCAACAAAAGTAAAGTTGGAAGTGGTAAAGGATATAGAAGAAAAATACAAAGAAGATGTAG
>JAGHBG010000245.1 GCA_021161105.1 Thermotogaceae bacterium
ATAGGCTTGCCTTTCTTCTTTTATCATTTCCTCAAGTGTTTCCTTCATAACAGTCATGATGTGTGATAGAATTTTTCTGGTGGTTGTGTTTATTTTGTGACCTCCTTTTTTGTTTAGTGTTTTATTACCTGGTTTTTTGTCCCTTTTTGCTTTTAACCTCTTCGGGCATATTTGATTTTTACACTTCCGAATTAAATGACGAGTATAAAATTTCTTATATATTAAGGCATATCTTTCTTTCAATCTTGTAAGGAGGGCAGCAAATGGTTGTAGATCTTTTATGTTTTCCCAAGCATATGCCCTAAAAATCTCTTCTTCTTTTTGAATAGATGCAAATAAATGCGAAACATTTATATAACTCTGACTTGTAGTTGAGCATGCATAAGAATATGGTGGAAAAAGAACCGAACATGCAGGAACAATTTATGAATTTAATCAGTTTCAGGAAAGAATGTTTAATAAAGTCAAATATGACAAAGTTAATCTCTATGTGCTATAATTTGCACAAAATAAAAAGGAAAGAAGGGGAGGAGAATGGCAGCATGGATACTAAAGGAGGTCAACCATGAAAAAGTCCTCCAATTGGTTCGTGAATATGGAATACCTCGCTTGGCTGCGGAAATCCTTCTGAGGAGGGGGATAGAAGACATAGATAGTTTTTTAAACCCAGATATTTCTCTCCTAAATGATCCTTTTCTTATAAAGGATATAGATAAAGCTGTAGATATATTGATTAGTTCCTGGAAAAAGAAGGAACCAATTTTGATCCATGGAGATTATGATGTTGATGGAGTTACTGGTTCGGCTCTTCTTTACTCTTTTATGAATAAAAAGGGTTGGAATGTGGATGTTTACATACCAGATAGAATGAATGATGGATATGGTGTGAGTAGCTCGACAATAGAGGAGTATTTTAAAAAAGGTTTTAAAGTTCTTTTAACCGTTGATTGTGGTACAACTGCTCATGAGAGTGTGAAGCTTGCTAAAAATCTTGGAATGAAGGTAGTTATAACGGATCATCATAAAGTTGTTGGTGAGCTTCCACCAGCTGATGCTGTTGTGAACCCGCACCGACCAGATGATTTATACCCCTTTAAAGACTTGGCAGGTGTGGGGGTAGCTTTCAAACTAGTACAGGCTCTTGCAGACCGCTTTGGAATGGAATTTGAAGATATTGAAGATCTTCTTGATCTTGTTGCTCTTGGAACTGTAGCTGACATGGTTACTCTAAAGGATGAGAACAGATTTTTGGTTAAAAGAGGGATGAAAAAGATTGGAAAAACTCGTGCAGGTCTTAAGAAGTTGCTGGAAAAGTTATCAATAAAGGAGGTTAGGTCGAGGAATATTAGCTATAAAATCGCTCCTCGACTGAATGCTGCAGGAAGAATGGGGACGGCATATGATGCATTCAAATTGTTGATTTCCAAAGATGGGAAGGAAGCTGAAGAAATGGTAAAAGTTCTTTCTAATCATAACCTTTTGAGGCAATCTATTGAAACCGATATATTCAAAGAGGCTATTAAATGCGTAGAAAGATCAAAGATATTATCTGATCCGATAATTCTTGTTGATGGAGATAATTGGCATGTAGGAGTTATAGGTATAGTTGCGAGCAGAATAGCAAATAAATATAAAAGGCCAGCCATGGTAGTCTCTTTCAACGGTGAAATTGGTAAAGGTTCTGCAAGGAGTTACAATGGAATAAATATATTGAACATTTTTAGAAAATTTGAGGATTTGTTTCTGGAGTTCGGCGGGCATTCAATGGCAGTGGGTTTCACTATAGAAAAAGATAAATTTGAGTATCTCAAAAAGATGGTGAAGAATGTTGAGCTCACTCAAGAGAAAGAGAAGATATTTATTGATGCGGAGATAGAGCTTGAGGATATAAATCCTGAGTTGTTTGAGGTCATAGATCTTTTTGAACCGTTTGGACTTGGGAATCCTCCCCTCATGTTTTTAACAAGGAACCTCGATGTTCATAAAGTTTCTTTTTTTGAAGGCGGGAATTCTGCCTATTTGCTCTTAAGAAAAGGTAAAAGAAAATTAGGGGCATTATGGCATGGTATGGATGATGATTCCCGCGTCATACTAAAGCAAGGAGTGGTTAGAATGGATGTTGTAGGAGAAATAGAGCCAGACTTTATATCTCCAAAGATAAAAGTAGTAGATGTTGCTTTTAAAACAGGCATTGATGAATTTGATGAAATTAAAGAGCCAAATGTGATGGAAGTGCTGGATAAAGAAGAGGTGATAAATAACAAAAGGGTGAGAGAGCTCCTGTGGGAGGAGTACGACGGAGGTGCAATTTTTTCTAATATAAGATCAAGAAACGCTATATTAAGAAAAATACTTGAATTTGATAATTCAGCAGTTGTTGTTGGGTGCTGCAAGCAAATCGTTGAGCATGTTTATGAATCCTTGCTTCGGCATATAGAAATAGATAGGGATAAATTTTTGACAGTAAAGGAATTCATTGAAAATGAGGCGCAACCGGGTATGGTTGTGCTGGTTGAACCACAAATTCTGTCGATTTTAAGAGATATTTACGAGATTGAAGAGTTTATAAAAGTTATTGCCAGGATGAGAAAAGTTGCTATTGGGATTAAAATGCCTGGCGATGTTAAGAAACTTTTGAAGGAAATGAGATTTCAAAAGCTTAGAGCGAAGTTTAAGAAAGTTGATATAAGAGTTCAAGATATGAGGGATAAAGAGTATATGCTGAATGGAAAGAATAATGTGGTGGTTTCAAGGCGGCCGCAGGAGACAGCAAAATTTACCAATGGTCAGTATTATTCTCATGAAATAAACAAGTTTCAAAGGGTATCCATAGTTAATTTAATAAAGAGGGGAAATATAAAGAAGTTTTCAACATCGTTTAACACCGATGGATTGCCTACCTTCGCAGATGGAGGAGAGGTTGTAGTTTATGACAAACCAAAAACTTTATATGAGATCATGGATGCCATATATCCTATACTCAATGAAAGTCGTCCCAACTTTATTGTCAACTACTCGGAATCTCATGACGAAGAATCTATCTACAAACATTACAAATCA
>JAGHBG010000127.1 GCA_021161105.1 Thermotogaceae bacterium
ATCAGTTAGAGCCATGCCAGCCTTTGGGGGGAGTTCAACACCCCAGAATTCTTCAAATTTCTTTCTTGCTTCAGGATCCTCCACTTTCTGATATCCAGGATATACATTTGGAAGCGCTCCAAGGTCACAAGCTCCCTGTACATTGTTCTGCCCTCTTAGTGGGTTTACTCCCGCTCCTTCTTTTCCAAGATTTCCCGTCATCATCGCAATATTTGCGAGTGAGGCAACATTCTCAGTTCCAGCCACATGCTGTGTTATTCCCATAGCATACAAAATCGCAGCTCTGTCTGCTTTTGCATAAAGCCTTGCAGCTTCTGCAATTTTTTCTCCGGAAACTCCCGTTATTCTTTCAACTTCATCAAGATCCACTTCATTCACTTTTTCTACTACCTTCTCAAAACCAACGGTTCTTTTCTTTATAAATTCTTCATCGTAAAGTTCTTCATCAATTATCACCTTCATCATTCCAAGAATAAGAGCTGTATCTGTCCCTGGCCTGTGCTGCAAATGTATATGAGCCATTTTTGCAAGCTCTGTTTTCCTGGGATCAGCAACTATGAGCTTTGCTCCGTATTTTCTAACGGCTCTCTTTACCCTGCTGCCATAGACAGGATGATTCTCTGTTGGATTTGCACCAATTATAAAGATAACTTCTGCCTTCATTATATCCATCAAGTTGTTTGTCATAGCAGCAGAACCAAAAGTCATTGAAAGACCCGTTACTGTAGAAGCGTGACAGAGTCTTGCACAGTGATCTACATTGTTGGTTCCAATTACCGCTCTTGCAAGTTTCTGCATCAGATAATTTTCCTCGTTGGTACACTTTGCAGAAGAAAGGACACCTATCGCATCAGGACCATACTTTTTCTTTATCTCAAGTATCCTCTCTGCAGCATAGTCTAACGCTTCATCCCATGTTGCTTCAACGAATTTCCCGTTTTTCTTTATAAGCGGCTTTGTAAGTCTATCTTTGCTCATCGTATATTCATAACCGAATTTTCCTTTAACACAGGTAAGAACTCCATCATTTATCTCAACATCTTCTTCTGATGCGTACACTCTAACTATTTCATTTTTTTTCGGATCATAGTAAACATCAAGCTGACAGCCCACACCACAGTACGGACAGGTCGTCTTTACCTTCTCTGTCTCCCACCATCTTGCTTTTCCAATGGCTGGTTGTTCAACTATAGCTCCAACCGGACAAATGGTGGCACAAGCCCCGCAGGATACACAGTCACTCTCTCCAAGCTTGTCGGTAAGGCCAGGCTGTGGTAAACTCTCTGCTCCCCTGTTAACCATTGAGTATATCGACATCTGCTGAACTTCATCACAAACTCTTACACAGAGCTGGCACTGTATACACTTATTAAGGTCTCTTACTATTAGAGGATGTGAATCATCTATTGGAAGATTTCTCAGTCTTGTTCCCCATCGCGATTCTTTTATCTGGAACTCATAGGCAAGATCCTGAAGAGCGCAGTGACCATTTGCATCACAGGTCATACAATCATTGGGATGAACAGACAGAAGTAGTTCTGTGTTAATTCTTCTGGCTCTCCTAACCCTTTCCGTATTTGTCTTTATAACCATTCCATCTTTTATTTTCGTTGTACATGCTGTGAAAAGCTTTGGAGAACCTTCAATCTCCACAACACACATTCTACAGGCTCCTATACTCTCAACAGACGGATGGTAACAGAGAGTTGGTATATGAACACCCACCTGCCTCGCTGCTTCCAAAATCGTCATTTCCTTATCAAATTCATATTCTTTTCCATCGATGACTACCCTCACGGTATTACCCCCGATCATGAATTTTTACTTGTTAGATGAAATTCAACAGCTTTCTCCGTCTCCTCATCGGTAATTGGAGGAGACACCTTGAATATAGCATTAAATCTACAGACATCCATACAGCTTCCACATTTGATACAGTTATCCTGATGAATGAAATGGGCTTTCTTGAGCTCACCTTCTATTGCGTTGGTTGGACAAGCTATCTTACAGGCTGTACAACCTGTACATGCATTGGGATCTATAACATAACTTATTAAATCTCTACACTTTTTAGCAGAGCACCGCTTTTCCTTGACATGGATTTCATACTCCTCTCTGAAGTATCTGAGTGTCGTGAGAACCGGATTTGGTGCTGTTTGTCCAAGTCCACAAAGAGAAGACTCTTTTATAACTTGCGCAAGCTCTTCAAGATTATCTATATCTTCCATTGTTCCTTCTCCTCTGGTTATCCTATCCAAAATTTCATACATCGTTCTTGTACCTTCTCTACACGGCGTACATTTTCCACAGGATTCATGAACTGTGAATTCAAGGAAGTACTTCGCAACATCGACCATACAATCGTCTTCGTCTAAAACTATAACACCACCAGATCCCATAATCGTTCCGAGTGCTGTCAACGATTCATAATCGATTGGAACATCTATCTTATCAGCAGGAACAACACCTCCACTTGGACCACCTGTTTGAACTGCCTTCAGTTTCTTTCCGTTTGGAATTCCTCCACCTATATCAAATATAAGCTCTCGGAGTGTTATACCAAGAGGTACTTCAACAAGCCCGGTATTTTTAACCTTTCCAGCAAGGGCAAAAACTTTTGTACCAGGACTTTTTTCAGTACCATATTTTCTGAATTCTTTGTACCCGTTGTTAATTATCCATGCTATATTGGCCAGAGTTTCAACATTGTTTATAACCGTTGGATGACCCCAAAGACCTTTTTCAACTGGAAATGGAGGTTTGGGCCATGGTTGACCTCTATACCCCATGACAGAAGCCATCAAAGCTGTTTCTTCACCACAGACAAAGGCTCCAGCACCTATCCTTATTTCTATATTGAAAGAAAAATCTGTACCAAGAATGTTCTTCCCAAGAAATCCTCTATTTCTTGCCTGACTTATTGCTATTGTAAGTCTCTCTATTGCAAGTGGATATTCAGCCCTAACATAGATAAAACCTTTCTTTGCACCAATTGCGTAGGCTGCTATTGCAAGCCCCTCTATCACAGAATGTGGATCTCCTTCAAGGACTGCTCTGTCCATAAAAGCTCCTGGGTCTCCTTCATCTGCATTACAAACAACATACTTTGCCTCATCTTTTTGCTTTGCTGCAAACTCCCACTTAAGTCCTATCGGGAATCCAGCTCCACCTCTTCCACGAAGTCCTGAATTTTTGATTTCTTCTATTACATCCTGAGGCTTCATCTCCTTCAAAGCCTTTTCAAGAGCTTTGTACCCACCTCTTTCAAGGTAATCATCTATACTTCCTGGATCTATCTGACCAAGGTTTCTTGTGACTATCTTTACCTGCTTTGAAAAGAATGGATGTTCTTTAAAAGCTTCTTTGACTCTTTCCTTAGATGGAAGTTCCATAAGATATTTCTCAACTATATTTCCATGAATAAGATGTTCTTCAACTATTTCATTAACCGCTTTTGGGTTTAGTTTGTTATACACTACATCGTCAACAACCATGAAAGGGCCTCTGCTGCACATTCCCATACATCCAGTCTCTACCACTTTGAACTTATCCTCAAGACCTTTCTCTTTTAAAGCCTTAAGAAGCGCATCTCTAACAGCAGCCTCACCAGAGGCGATACACGCACCACCAGCACAAACTCTTATCTCTTTCATGCGTTCTCACCAACCTCTTGCTTCATTTTTTCGGCAACTTGCCTGTATTTTTTTATGAGCCTTGGAACCTTATCCGGGCTCATTCTACCGTAGAAATCGTTCTCTCCTATCAAAACAACCGGCGCCATCGAACAGGCTCCTACACACCTTACCGCATGAACAGAAAACATACCATCTTCTGTAACCTGACCTTCTTCTTGAAGTCCCAACTCCTCTAAGAATCTTTCCATAACTTTGTCTCCACCCTTAACATAACAAGCTGTTCCAAGACATACCTTTATTTGTATTCTTCCAACAGGCTTTGTTGAAAAGAAATTATAAAAACTCACAACTCCTGCAACCCTTGAAATAGGAATGTTTAGTTTCTCCGCAATGAACTTTAAAACATCCGGAGGTAACCATAAAAAAAGTTGCTGTGCTTTATGCAATATGTTTAAGAGACGGGAAGAGTCGTAGTTAACCTCCTTCATATAAGCTTCAAGGGCCTGATATCTCTTATCCATTCTTTCACCTCACAAAATGGATTTAGCGTTACCCTTATATAATAACAACTGCACCGTCATTATACAAAAAATGTCCACACAGCGCAAGATATTTTTTTCACAATATTCTCAATGACACACAAACAAAGTGCTACTGGTAATCATAGATGTATAACATTACAAAAGCGAAACACTAAATAAATCACTGTATTTTTCCCTTACATATCGTATAAAGTACTTTTCAGAAAGTTCCTCACCAGAAATTTCTTTTATAAGTTCATCCGGCTCCCTTGTTCTGGCTTTTTTATGAACTTTCTCTCGCAACCAGCTTAATATCCTGTCGAAATTCCCAATTTCTATTTCTTTTTCAAAATCTAAATCCTTCAACATTGCATAATATATCTGTGCAGAATAAAGATTCCCCAGCATATATGACGGGAAATATCCAAAGGTTCCGTGTGCCCAGTGTACATCCTGAAGAACTCCTTCCCTGTCATTCGGCGGAATCACACCAATATATTCTTTCATCTTTTCATTCCATAGACCCGGAAGGTCTTTTACCTTTATTTTCCTATTTATAAGCGCTTCTTCTAAATCAAATCTCAGCATTATGTGAAGGTTGTATGTAACCTCATCAGCTTCAGTCCTTATCAATGATCTTTCTACAATATTTGATGCTCTCCATACCTCCTCTGCAGAGTGTCTTTTGAAAACCTCAAAATACTCCTCTATAATGGATTTAAAGAACTTCCAGAAAGGAAGGCTTCTTGCCACTATATTTTCCCAGAATCTTGATTGACTCTCATGAATTGCCATTGAAGCGCCGTCTCCAATTGGCAGTCCTCTGTACTCTTCTGGAATCCCCTGTTCGTAAAGGGCGTGACCACCTTCGTGAACTGTAGAGTAAAAAGAATTTTTAAGGTCATGAACATCATACCTTGTCGTTACCCTAACATCATTGTGGCTTATAGTCGTTGTAAATGGATGAGCTGACACATCTACTCTACCTGCGCCAAAATCGTATCCCATAATTTCAAGAACCTTCTTTGAAAGCTCTTTTTGTTTTTGCATATCAAATTTATACTTTTTAAATATGTCTTCTGGTTTTTCCACACTTGATATCTTATCTACAGCTTCAACCAGGAATTTTCTCAGCGGAGAAATTATTCCTTTCAATTTTTCCGTTGTCATACCAGGTTCATAAAAATCCAAAAGCGCATCGTAGCGATTCTTTTCATACCCCACTTTCTCTGCAATCTCTATAACTATCTCTACAACCTTCTCCAGCTGATCTGAAAATATCGAAAAATCACTCTTTTCTTTCGCTTCTTGCCATATCGCCTGCGCTTTTGCTGTCTCTTCAGAAAATTTCCGCAAAAGCTTTGGAGGGATTCTTTTTTGTTTTTCATAATCCTTTTTTGCAAAATACACAATCGCTCTGTCTTCATCAGTTCTTGCTTCTTTTTCTGCCTGGTTTATCAATCCTCCGAGTTCATCAGATGTAAGGTATTGAAAAACAAAAGTGGAGATCGTTCCAATAGCCTCTGCTCTTTTTTCAAAAGCTTTTCTGGGCATATGGGTCTCAAAATCCCATTCTATTAAGTTAAGAGCACTTTGAAAATGATAAATCCACCTATACTTCTTCTTTAGTTTTTCTATAGCATTCACAACAATCCTCCTTTCTTAGCATTTTCATAAAATAAAAATACCCCCTTACGGGGGCATGGCATTATCTTCTCTCCTTTATCTTGATCTTTCCTCTTACATTCCTCAGGTAGTAGAGTTTCGCTTTTCTCACCTTACCCTTTCTTACAACTTCGATCTTTTGAAGAACCGGCGAATGCAGAGGAACTATCCTTTCAACTCCTATTCCTCCACTTGCAATTCTTCTTACAGTTATCGTTCTTGAAAGTCCAGACCCTCTTATACCAATAACAATTCCCTGAAACACCTGTGTCCTTTCTCTATTTCCTTCTCTGACTTTTAAATGAAGCTTTACGGTATCTCCTGGTCTTATTTCTGGTATATCTTTCCTCAAGTACTCCTTTTCCACTATTCTTACAAGATGATCCATGCTCATTTATCATCCCTCCCTGTTTTCTATTACTTCCTCACCAATGAGCCTGTCTATGATTATCGCAACAGCAGCTCTAACAGAAAGATGGTTGTAATCAGAACGAGATCTTACTGGCTCTATTACATAATCGCATATGTCTTTAATTTCATCTGGCAATCCCCAGGACGTTCCAAAAAGTATTAATACAGGTTTTTCCGTCTTTTTCAACAGTTCTCTTGCCTGGTCGAACGTCAGCGAATCCTCCCTTTTCTTTGCTGAGGTAAAGAATAGAATCGGTTTCTGCTTTTCGTTCCTTTCTATATCTTCTATAACTTCTTCCACATAACTTTTCAGCTCCACTATAGATAATGCTTCCTTTCTTGACGGATTATAGGAACCTCCAAAATCTTCTGTCCAGAATTTTAAAACCTTCCTTACTATATCCTGTTGAGCTTTCAGATTTGTTACAATGTAGTATTTCTTAATGCCGTAGGTTCTTGATGTTCTTGCTATGTCGTGAATATCGAGATTTGTTACAGCCGATGATACGATTTTTCCATCTCTTCCCAATACTGGATAATGTATGAGAGCAACATATATCTTATTTAGCATTCTCAGTCAACTCCTTAAAGAGCTCAATCAAAGCAAGCTTATCGACACGATCAAAATTTTCTTTTTTCATGAAAAGATCAGGTCTTTTTAGAATAGTCTTTTTCATAGCTTCTTTTCTTCTCCAAATCTCTATTTTCTCATGATCTCCCGATAATAAAACATCAGGCGTTCCCTTCCCTCTTACGATTCTTGGCCTCGTATAAACTGGATGATCTAAAAGATCATTCATAAAAGATTCCTTTTTTACAGACTCCTCTTCAACAACTCCTTTTACAAATCTTGCAGTTGCATCCATTATAGCAAGAGCAGCTATTTCTCCTCCAGAAAGCACAAAATCTCCTATGGATAATTCTTCATCCACTATATCCAGAACTCTTTCATCTATTCCTTCATATCTTCCACAGAAGAAAACTATATTCTTTTTTTGCGAAAGTTCCAATGCTTTTTTATTATCAAAGACCATGCCTTGCGGACTTGTCAACACAACATAAGATTTCCCGTACCTTTCGGTGTAAAAATCGTAGAACTTAAAAAACGGTTCTGCCTTCATCACCATTCCTGGCCCACCGCCAAAAGGGTAATCATCAACTGTCCTGTGCTTATCTTCTGTAAAATCTCTCAAATTAAAAACTTCTGCCTCTATTATTCCGTTTCTTATGGCTCTTCCTAATATTCCGTATTTTAAATAGACTTCTATAATTTCCGGGAATATGGTGAGAGCAGCAAATCTCATATCCACTCCAACTTCCTTACTTTTATCTCTCTCCTTTCAAGGTCAACTTCTTCTATATAGTCCTTTATGAATGGAACGAGTTTTTCTTTCTTATCTTTTCTCACAACGAGAACTTCATTCGCTCCCGTGTCTATTATGTCAACAACCTTTCCTATATCTTCTCCATCTTCAAACACTTCACATCCTTCAATTTCGTCGTACATGTACTCGTTTTCCGCAAGCTCTGGCAACTTGTCCCTGGGTACATACACTTCAAATCCAACCAGTTTCTCTGCCTCTTCCCTGGTATCAAATTCTTCAAACTTTATGAGAAAGCTCTTTGGGCCTTCCCTAATGCTTTCAACTTCAAGATAAAATCCTCTTTTTTCTCTGTCATTGTAAAGAAAGACTTCGTCTAAATCCTCCAAAAGCTCCAGAATATTTGTAAAAACAACAAACCTCAATTCTCCATTAAGTCCGTGTGCTTTTGAAAGAACACCAATAGACAAGCTGCTTTCCAAAATTTTCTTTACTTTCTCGTTCATCTTACCACCCTGAAGGTAATCTCTTCTTCACCAGACAGAGACGACAAAAGAATCTTTATGCTCTTAATAGTTCGCCCGTCTTTTCCAATAACCTGTCCTACATCATCAGGCTTTACTACTATTTCATAAACCTTTTTTTCACCTTCTTGAAGTTCCACAACAACAACATCCTCAGGATGTTTCACTATTCCCTTGAGGATGTGCTCTAAAATTTTTTTCATTCAGCAGCCTCCCCCTGCTTTTTTCCGTATTTTGCTTCATGGAACCTTTTCATAACTCCAAATTTCTTGAATATGTTTCTTACAGTATTACTTGGCTGAGCTCCTTTAAGGAGCCATTCAACTGCTCTGTCAACATCTACCTTCATCTCGGCAGGATCCTTAACAGGATCATAGTACCCTAAGGACTCAATATAAGCTCCATCCCTCCTTTTCTTTCTATCAACCACCACTATTCTGTAAAATGGTCTGTGCCTTTTACCCATCCTTGTAAGTCTTATCCTGACCACACCAGCACCTCCTTTTAGAATCCTTTTATAAAGGGTATTCTTCCTCTTTTCATTCTTTTCATCAGTTTCTTCATATCATCATAACTTCTTAAAAGCTTATTTATATCCTGCACCTTTGTTCCACTTCCTTTTGCTATTCTCTTTTTCCTTGAATAATCAATTATATGGGGCTTTCTCCTTTCTTCTGGAGTCATAGAATTTATAATAGCTTCTATTTTTTTAAGTTCTTTTTCACTGGCAGCAAGATCCATATCAGGCGTTTTAAACTGAGCAGGCAGCATTTCAATTATCTTGTCTATTCCCATTTTCTTTATTTGCTTTACCTGTTCAAGAAAGTCCTCTAATGTAAACTCTGCTTGCATGAACTTCTTTGCTGCTTTCTCCATCTTTTCCCTGTCCATATCCTGCTCTATTTTTTCAATAAGTGAAAGCACATCTCCCATGCCCAGGATCCTTGATGCAACCCTGTCCGGATAGAATTCTTCAAGTGCATCAACTTTCTCTCCAGCGCCAATGAACTTAACTGGTTTGCCTGTTATGTACCTTATTGATAGAATAACTCCTCCCCTTGCGTCTCCATCCATCTTTGTAACGATAAAACCCGTTATATCAAGCTTCTCATCAAAAACTTTCGCTGAATTTATAGCATCCTGCCCGGTCATAGCATCAACTACAAGAAGGACCTCATCGGGTTCGAGAATCTTCTTGATTTGCACAAGTTCGTCCATCATATGATCGTCAATGTGAAGTCTACCTGCTGTGTCGACTACCATTACATCAAATACTGAATCTTTCGCATATTTAATAGCTTCTTCCACTATTTTTACAGGATTCTTTCTATCTCCAGTGAAAACTTCCACATCGATCATCTTACCCAATTTTTCAAGCTGATCTATTGCTGCAGGTCTGTATGTATCAGCTGCTACAAGAAGGGGATTTTTACCTTTCTTCTTCAGGAAATTTGCAAGCTTTGCTGCGGTCGTCGTCTTTCCAGACCCCTGAAGACCAACCAGCATTATCGGAGAAGGTCTTTTTTTCAGGTGCAGAGGCTCTGCCTTTTCCCCCATTATTTGCACGAGCTTATCTCTAATTATCTTTATGAACTGCTGCTCTGGAGTGAAGCTCTTTAAAACTTCCTCCCCAAGAGCTTCCTTTTTAACCTCATCTATGAAACTTTTAACCACCTTATAATTAACATCCGCTTCAAGCAGGGAAAGCTTTACCTGCCTTACAGCATCTGATATATTCTTTTCTGTTAATCTTCCCCTTCCTGTTATGCTTTTGAAAACTTTACTGAGCTTTTCCTGCAGCACTTCAAACATATTATCATCCTCCAGCTGGTTGATTTTACCAAAATATTAAGATATATGTGTGAATTAAGTAAATTGTAAGTTGTTATTAGCAATATCGTAACTAAATTAACGTATAAGCAACAAT
>JAGHBG010000199.1 GCA_021161105.1 Thermotogaceae bacterium
TAATATATCCTGAGGAAAGGAGAGCAGAGATTCTTTCCTGGCATATAAGAACTGCCGAATTCTCTGCATTTATTTCATATCCGATTATTGGATATATTTTAGGGTATGCCTTTCCATATGAAAAGTCCTACAGAATTTTCTTTCTTTTGTCTGGATTGATGTCAGTTTTCACCATATGGTACATTGTTAAAATGCTGCCTCAGGTTACAAAGGAAGAGAGATTGAAAGTAACAAAATTCTCCTTTAAATTTGACAGGCATTTTTCCATCTTTTTGATAGTTGATTTTTTCTATTTTATGGCAGAAGGCGTTATTCCGGGTTTTATAGTAATTAACTATATTATCAAAGTTCTTGGAAAAACCATATTCGAGGCTTCTGTGCTTGAAGCGTTGATGTCTCTTTGTTCAATAGCTGCCACATATGTATCAGAAAAAGCTTCAAATTTAAAGAGAAGTTATGCTCTTTTTGTGGCTTTTCTACTCCTTTCCATTTCCTCTTCCCTTATGCTTCTAAAACCTGGGTTTTTGAGTGTTATAGTGATATACGCTTTTTACAACTTTGCTGATATTTTTCTTTTTCCATTTTATCGTGAATGGTGGTACTCCATGATCCCTCCTGATAAGACAACGGAACTCCACGCTGCTCGTGATTCGCTAAGAAATTTATATGGGATATTTTCAGCATTTCTGGCGGGTGTACTTGCCGGAGTTTCTCCTGTGTTTGGATACTTTGTTGCCAGTATGCTATTTGCACTTGCGGGTATAATCTCGCTTTTTGTAAGTTTGAAGCATCATTCGTAGCTTCTTACAGCCGGGCTACACTTTGATAGGCTTTATTAAACGCCCCAGTCTGCGCAATATATTCATCATTTGTAAATTTGTCTGTATGAATACATGCCGCCATAGTGTAAAATTTAATTTAAAACAATCAATAAAAAAAGGAGAGGAAAGAATGAGAATTTCTAAAAAAGCTCTGAAGAGTTTTTTTGAAAGTGAAGAATACGCTCCTATGGTCTTGAAGAAGATATACAAGGAGTTTGGTGTGAAAACAAAGGATAAGAGAAGAAAACTGAGGCAGTTAATAAAGGAGCTTGAGGATGAAGGTTTTATATTTCGGGATGGGAGAGGAAGGTACAGAAGACTTGGCGATAATTTGAAAATTGGAACGATTGAATTTACAAGAAGCGGTGTTATAGCTTTCGTGTTTACCGATGATTATCAGGAAATAGCCGTTCCTGTTGAGTTCGCGTCAACAGCTATGCATAAGGACAGAGTTGTTGTTGAGATTGTTGGAAGATGGAAGGATCTGCCAAAGGGAAAAGTGATAAAAATCCTTGAAAGAGGATTAAAGAAAATAGTAGGGGTTTTTGAAAAAAGAAGAATTTACGGTTTTGTTATACCGGATGATCCCAAGATAAATTATGATTTTTATGTTGCACCAGAGCATATAAAGGATGCAAAACCGGGACAGAAGGTTATAGCAAAGATTTTGAAATATCCATCGCCAGGAAGAAATCCGGAGGCAGAAATTGTTAAGGTTCTCGGAGATGTGGAAGATCCATTGGTTGATCTTCCAAGTGTGATAGTTAAGCATGATCTTCCATGGCCTGGGGAGTTTCCTGAGGGAGTTATAGCTGAAGCAAATACTGTTCCTGTTAAGATATCCAAGACTCAATACAGGAAGAGAAGGGATTTCAGGGATCAGATCATAGTTACGATAGATGGAGAAGATGCAAAGGATTTCGATGATGCTATTACTGTAGAAAAGCTGGAGAATGGGAATTACCTTCTGGGTGTTCATATAGCAGATGTGTCTTATTATGTAAAAGAAGGTAGCGAGCTTGACAAGGAAGCTTACAGAAGAGGAACTTCCGTATATCTTATAGATACCGTTATTCCGATGCTTCCGTTTAAGCTTTCCAATGGTGTTTGCTCTTTAGTTGAGGGGGAAGACAGACTTGTTATGAGCGTTGAGATGGAAATAGATAAAAAAGGAAGAGTTGTTAAAAGCTGGATGGGCGAGGGAATAATCAGAAGCAAAAAGAGGCTTACATATACACTGGTTAACAGATTATTTGAAGGTGACGAAATGGCAAGGCAGGAGATTGGCGCTGAAATCGCTGAAATGCTTTTTGATGCAAGAGAGCTTATGTATATTATAAGAGAGGCAAGAAGGAAGAGAGGAGCGATTATAGGCATAAAGAGCGATGAGGTTAAAGTAATTCTTAACGATGATGGAACAGTTAAGGATATAGTTCCAAGAGAGAGAGGAGAAGCAGAGGTTTTAATAGAGGAGTTCATGATAAAGGCTAATGAGACGGTAGCAGAGGTTTTTGAGCATGCTGGACTTCCTTTTATATACAGGGTTCACGAGGAGCCAGATCCTGATGTTATAATGCAGCTTAAAAACTATCTATCTGCCCTTGGTATAGAGGCAAAATTTTCTCAGAATATTCATCCTGGGATGCTCCAGAAGCTTCTTGAGCAGGTTGGAGATCATCCGCTTCGCTCAAGTGTTGAGAGGCTTCTTGTTCGGTCGATGAAAAGAGCGATGTATTCTGCTGTCAACATTGGACATTTTGGACTTGCATCTTATGCTTATACGCACTTTACATCACCTATAAGAAGGTATCCTGATCTTGTTGTACACAGGCTATTGAAGCTTTATTTAAAGAAAAATGGTGTTTTTTCCAAAGATCAGATAGAAAGGCTATCAAAGGAGCTGCCAGTTACAGCTAAACATTGCAGCAGAAGAGAGCGGGTTGCCGATGAGGCGGAATGGGATCTTGTAGATATGAAGAAGGTTGAATATATATCCCGCTATATAGGTAAGGTGTTTGATGTTGTAGTGACTAACGTAACTAAGTTTGGCTTATTTGTGGAAATTCCCGAAAAGATGATAGCAGGGCTTGTCCATGTGTCTACTATGAATGATTATTATTACTATGATGAGAAAATAAACGCTTTGATTGGAAAGAGGAAGGGAAAGGTCTACAGACTGGGTGATCAGTTAAGGGCAAAGGTTGTCTCTGCCGATAAAGTCAGGATGCAGATTGATTTTGTCCTGGTTGAGAAAGAAGAAGAGAATAACGATGAGAAAGAGGAGTGAGGGTGATTTTATTCAGTTTTGACTGTTATGGAACATTGATAGAGTGGGAGGAGGGGATATGCTCAGCGTTGAAGCCAGTGCTTAAGCGGCATGGAATAGAAATGAAAAGAGAGGAGCTTTTAAAACTTTATTCTCAGATCGAGCCAAAGCTTGAGAAGAAATATATCCCATACAGGTTTGTTTTGAAAAAGGTTGCAGAGAATATTTTTAAAGTATATAGTATAGCGTTAAGGCAAAAAGTGAAGAACAAGAAATTTTGACAAGGTCAATTTGTAGCTGGAAGCCTCTTGAGGATGTCAGAGAGGCTCTCGTTAAGATAAAGAAATATGGAAAGATTGTGGTAATTTCCAGCACCGACGAAGATATGATAAGAGCGAGCATAGAAAAAAATTGGAGTAGATTTTGATGTAACTGCAGAAAGGCAAAAGCTTATGAACCATCTTTGAAGGTATTTGAATATGCAAGAAAGTGTTCGGGGTTAGTAAAGATGAAAGGTTTCATGTGGGGCAGAGTGTGTTCCATGATATTGTTTCTGCCAAAAGGTATGGTTTGAAGACCATTTTGATAAAAAAGGGGATCTGGCACTACACCTGAAGTTAAGGAAAGTGTAAATTATGAATTTGCCGGCATGAATGATTTTTCTGCGTTTGTAGAAAAACTGATTTTGATTTAAACTTTATTATCTGAAACGTTTTTTGATCTTCTTGATCTTCTTAATCTTCTCAATTTTCTTGCATTCCTGATAAGCAAATTCGCTATAACGCTTCTATCAAAAACCCTGAATATAGGTCTTCTAAATATAGCATAGGTTGTATCTACGAAAAATTTCCCAAGTGGAGTATGTTTTCTTACACGTACTCTGGAAATGAAAGCAAGGGCACTGAGCCGTAATGTTCCTGCTATTAGGAAAATAAGTTGAATACCGTAAAGTTCAAAACCGAAAATGTTTGTATGAATTCCAGAAACAGCTTTCGAAACAATTCCACCGAGAATTGAACCTATAAAAGCTCCCGCACTTGCTGCTACGGCGTTAAGCCCAAAGAATATTGGATCAGAGCCAAAAGCTACTTCAAGGGGAAGGACCATCAAAGCCAAATTCATCATGGGCCAGAATACGCCCGTTGAAATTGCATCGACCCATATAAGATACTTATAAGTGCTTCCGTTCATGAAAAACCACATGTAAGAAATTCCAGCTATGAAGATTATCGAAGCTTCAGCCAGGGTTTTATGTCCAATATCATCAGAGACCTTTCTTAATATATGGTAAATTACCATTGCAACGAATCCAGTTAATATTGATATGTAAGCCAGGAATGTATAATTTACATACAGGTTTTTGATGAGATGGTATATGTAGTAAGGTGCAGAAAAAGAAACAGCTATGCCCCAGTAAAAGCGGAAAATAAGATATTTTACGAAGTTTTCATCTTTTAAAGCCACGGATATAGGAATTCCGGTTTCGGTTATCTTTACAGGAACATCGGGGATTCTTCTCATCATAAGAATGGAGCCGGTGCTACCCAGTGCAGAAATGATGAGGATTATTTCAAATCCGTGATCTAAATGATCAGCTATAACCGAGTAGAGATAAGTTATAGCTGATGTTGCAAGTGAAGTGTAAAGACTTCTTGCTGCAAAAATCCTACCTCTTTCTTCATTGGGTATAAGATCTTTCATCCACGATGCCCAGACGCTTCCGGCGATTGCAGCGAATATTTGAGAGATTGTGAGAAATAATATAAACACGGAAGGAAGGAGTTTGTTCATAACAAGAAAAACGATGAGAAACGAAAATGAATATCTGCTTATTCCGTTGAATATGTTGATCATAACGCTTCTTTTACTGAAAAATCTCATTATTCGTGATGAAATAAGCTGGAAAACCTGCATTAAGACTGGTATTGATGCGGCAATTCCAAGTTGAAATTCATCTAAATTGAACTTTATAGCAAGCCCTGTGAAGATCGCTCCCTGGGTTAGAAGTATATAGAAAAGAGAAAAAACACCTTCTAATATAAAATATTTTTCTACCTTCTTCTCCATAACAAATCCCTCTGGGGATGATATAACTAAATTGAAAAAATTTGAAGAGTTTTATCGAGAGAATACAAGTTAAATAGCATGGAGCAATAGATGGATTGCTTGATAGAGATTTATTCCAGTTTTAATACAAAATAAAGAATCAGCA
>JAGHBG010000236.1 GCA_021161105.1 Thermotogaceae bacterium
ATAAATATACACATACGCATTCGAATAATGTTGCAAGGGTTTCTGTGATGATAGGTGAAAAGCTGGGATTGAGCGAGAAGGAACTTGAGGAACTCGAAATTTCTGCGATTTTGCATGATGTAGGGAAAATAGGGATATCTGATTCAATACTTCTTAAACCAGGAAAATTAACGAAGGAAGAATACGACATAATAAAATCTCATACAACGATAGGTGCTGAAATACTCTCAAATTTAAAGCATGTTACGAAAAGCATGATATTGGGAGCACTTGAACACCATGAAAGATGTGATGGAAGTGGATATCCTCATGGAAAACAGAATGGAGAAATAAGCCTTTTTGGTAGAATTATAGCGGTTGCAGATGTTTATGATGCATTAACTGCCAAGAGAGTTTATAAAGAAGGATGGGATAAAGAAAAAGTCTTTAAGATATTGGCTGAAGATGCAGAAAGTGGAAAATTCGATAAAAAAATAGTGAATGTTCTGGGTGAGTTAATAAAAGAAGGGGCTCTTTAAGGGCCCCTTCTTTCTTTTTTGGTGCCGAGGGCGGGACTTGAACCCGCAAGACCTCTGAGGGCCAGCTGATTTTGAGTCAGCCGCGTCTGCCAGTTCCGCCACCTCGGCTCTTGTGCGTAAGTATTATATAAAATTCCTTTCAGATTTTCAACATGAATGGTTATTTTTAGCTGAGTTATATTGTAACGCTAGCTATATTTACTTCTGAACCTTCAGGAACAACGGTGAAGAGTTGCCAATCGTCAGTGAATTTCTTGTTGTAAAAATCCTTCAGTTCATCCAGCGTGATGCTTTTAATCTCTTCCTCAATTTTCGAGGGTTCCTTAACCTCGCATCCTGATGAAAGTCTTTCAATAATGTACCCCAAAACACCAGCAGGACTTTCAAGGGAAAGGATCAATTTTCCCAGTGTTCGTTGTATTCCATATTCCATGTATTTCTCTACTTTAAAGTTTCTTAACGCACCAACAACTGCTTTCAGAGTTTTATCAAAAAATTCGGGGGAGGTAGAAAAATATATTCCGAAAATGCCATTCCCTTTCAGAGCAAATGTTGTTGATCCTATATCATAAACTGTTCCAAGTTTTTCCCTTATTTCTTCGAATAAATATGAGCTCATTCCACTTCCGAGCATTGTGTTCATAATCATATATTTTAAGTAATCTTCACTCTTTCTGCCAGCGCCTTCTTTTATTAAAAAAGCATGGATGTGCTTTAAGCTTTTCATTTCGTGATAAACAGGTTTTTCGTTTCTTTTAAAGTCAGGTTCTGGTGGATCCTGTACATCTCCATTCCTTGGAAAGTTTTCCAGTGTATTTAGAACCTTTTCAACTTCCTTTGTATCACCGACAACAACAACCTTAACTCTACTTGATACATATTTTGAGTCATGATAATTTCTTAAATCCTCTGCTGTTAAAGATTTAATGGTTTTTTCTGTTCCGATTATTTCTCTGCCATACGGCCCTCCCCACACGTTTTCCAGGACAAGGTTATAAAGTCTGTCATCTGGATCTTCAAGGCTCATCTTGTACTCTTCCATTATGATTTTTCTTTCAAGTTCAACAGAGTCTTCACCTATCAAAGGTTCACTGACAATACTATGCAGAATATCGAAAGTTTCCTTTGATTTAAAGTCAGGAACTTTTGCGTAATAAACGGTAGCAAGGCGGGAGGTGAAGGCGTTGAGTGAACCTCCCACTTTTTCAACAGAAAGTTTCAATTCTCTCATTGTGTATCTTTTTGTTCCTCTAAAAGATACGTGTTCTATAAAATGAGAAGCTCCAAGTTCATTTTCATTTTCATGGACTGATCCCACTCTAACAACAAAGGCAATTGATGTTGATTCAACAAAATCGACACTTGCTTTATATACTTCTATGTCACCTATTTTGAATTTTTCTATCAATTATTCTCCCTCCTGCTTTCTTTCGAATTTTTCATGAACTCTGTGTGTTTTGTGTGAGTTGCTTCTGTGGTGCTGGTGACTCTGCTGTTTTCTTTGCGGTTTTGGCTCTGATGCTCCTGGTCTTTTGAACTGAAGCCTTCCGAGCTCGTCTACGTTTATGACTTCGACCTCAATCATATCTCCAACCTTTATACTTTTCATGAAACCTTTCGGATCAGTTCCCATTTTGCTCTGGTGTAAAAGACCAATCTTTCCCGGTGGAATCTCCAGGAATATTCCATAAGGTTCTATCCTTGTAACCTTTCCTATAACTGTTGTCCCAACCTCTATTTCTTTTACTAATTCATAAATGTATTCTATAGCTTTGTCAACACTTTCTTCGTTTTTTCCAATAACCTTTACTTTTCCTGTTTCATCATCTATGGATACCTCGATATCAAATTCCTTTATTAGCTTCTTTACGACTTTCCCGCCAGGGCCAATTATTTCTCCAACCTTTTCTGGATCCACCTGGGTCATCTTTATAACCGGTGCAAATCTGGATACATGAGGCCTTGGCTCTGGAATGGTTCCATAGAGCTTGTCAAGGATGAACATTCTTGCGATTCTTGCTCTTTCCAGAGCCTCTCTTAAGAGCCCTTCAGAGACACCTGATACTTTACAATCCATCTGGAAAGCGGTAATTCCATCTCTTGTTCCGGCAACTTTGAAGTCCATATCTCCAAAATGGTCTTCATTTCCAAGAATATCGGTCAATATAACAGTTTTATCTGGTTCTATTACGAGTCCCATTGCAACTCCTGCAACATGTTTTTTAACGGGAACTCCTGCATCCATAAGTGCCATTGAACCGGAGCAGACTGTAGCCATTGAACTTGAGCCGTTGGATTCTAAAATTTCAGAAACAACCCTTATAGTGTATGGGAACGTATCCTCATCAGGTATAACAGCTTTTAACGCTCTTTCCGCGAGATGTCCATGGCCTATCTCCCTTCTGCTTGGACCTCTTAATGGTTTAACCTCTCCCGTGGAAAATGGCGGGAAGTTATAGTGAAGCATAAACCTCTTTGTACCCTCTTCAAGAAGGGTATCTATTATCTGTTCATCCATTGGAGCTCCAAGTGTTACTATTCCCAAACTCTGAGTTTCCCCTCTGGTGAACAATGCAGAGCCATGTGTTCTTGGGAGGATTCCGACCTCGCAGGTAATAGGCCTGATTTCATCGGGTTTTCTTCCGTCTATCCTTATTTCTTTTTCCACTATGAGGCGCCTCATTCTTTCCCTTATTAAATCTTCATAGGCTTCGTCCAGAAACTTTTTAAGTTCCTCGATTTCTTCCTCATTTTCTACTTTCCAAACTTCAGAGAAGAATTTTTCAACAAGGCTTTCTTTGTACTCTTCCAGAGCCTCACTTCTTTCGTGTTTTCCTTTAGTAAGAAGTCTTTTTTCAAACTCCTCTTGATCTACGAGTTTTAAAAACTCTTCTACCATACCTTCAGGTGACTGTGGATACTCGGGTTGATATTTCTCAACAGAAAGCTCTTCAATGATCTTTTCTTCAAATTCTACAATCTTTTTAATTGCATCATGAGCAACCATAAGTGCTTTTACCATTTCATCCTCGCTAATTTCTGAAGCTTCACCTTCAACCATTGTTATGGCATCTTTAGTTCCAGCAACAACTATATCAAGCTTGCTTCTTTCGAGTTGCTCCTCTGAAGGAAAAACAACGAACTGCCCATCAACATAACCGACCCTAACCCCAGCAACAACACCTTCAAAGGGGATTCTCGATACATTGAGGGCAAGAGATGCCGCTGTGATTCCTAAAACATCTGGGGGATTGTCGGTATCGACTGATAGAACCATGACGATAACCTGAACTTCATTTCTGAATTTTTCTGGGAATAGAGGCCTTATTGGCCTATCGATGAGCCTTGCAGATAAAATAGCACTCTCTGAAGGTTTTCCTTCCCTTTTTATAAATCCTCCTGGAATCTTGCCAGCTGCGTAAAACTTTTCCTGAAATTCCACCGTTAATGGAACAAAATCAATTCCTTCGACGGCTTTATCGGACATCGTAGATGTGGCGAGTACCACGGAATCTCCCATTCTCACCATTACAGAGCCATCGGCCTGTTTTGCAACCCTTCCATGCTCCACCCTGAGTTTTCGTCCGTAGATCTCGGTTTCCCAAACTTTCAAAATTTCACCTCCTCGAGTCTTTCAAAGAAAAGGAGCGGGCATTATGCCCGCTCCCCCCACCTTGATTTTTTTATTTTCTTAGTCCGAGTTTCTCGATAAGTTCTTTGTAAACCTCTGGCTTCTTCTTCCTTAAATGTTTTATGAGTTTTCTTCTTCTACCGACCATCTTCATAAGTCCCCTTCTTGAGTGATAGTCCTTAGGATGCTTCTTCAAATGCTCAGTAAGATGTCTGATCCTTGCAGTAAGGAGAGCTATCTGCACTTCAACGGATCCCGTGTCCTTCTCGTTAATCCTGAATTCCTGAATGATCTCAGCTTTCCTTTCCGGATCAAGTCCCACTTTTAAAACACCTCCATTTTTCAAAATTCCCGGAGCCCAGCATCAGGTATATTACTCCTTGACCCGAGCACCGGGCCAAGGTGTATTATAACACATAAGAGAAATGAGAGAAGAGCTTTTAAGGATATTGAATAAGAATAGCTGGACACAGGAGGATAAAGAAGACTTAAAAATAATCTTTGAAGGGAAGCTCTCAGAGCTAATTGATTGTGTTGAGCCTGATATTCTTGAACTTGGTTTTAAGGAACTCGTTTTTGGAAAAGGTTCTGCCTCGAAAAGGTTAAAAAGAGCTTCTGCTATTCTTCAGGTAGATCAAAAATACTTAAAACAAATCTTTGAAGTGTTAAAAGGGCGAAAATTGTCTTATAAAAGAATAGAAATTCCTTTTAAAGATCTTTTAAATAAAGCAAAAGAGATGGAGCTGTTTTTCCTGGATAAAGATCTTTTAGATGATCTTCAAACAGCGTGTGAGATCTCAGAAGAATTTAAAAAAGAACTCGAACAGGTCGTGCATCTGTATGTATATGCTGTTGTTACTCATAAAAGAAGGAAAACAGCAGTTGTTGATGGAAGCAATCTTCTCTGGAGTGCAGGGCTCTGCGTTAATTCTCTGTATTACTTTTTTGATTTCATATCTGAGCACAGTCCTGTTCTGTATCCTGTTTATTTTGTTTTCGACAAAAATGTTCGCCATGTGTTGCCATTATCCGAGAGAAGTGAAATTGATAGAATTCTTCTTTCAAAAAATGTGTATCTTCATTCTCCAGCGGATGATTTGATTATCTCCATAGCGAAGGAAAAGAAGGCTATTATATTTAGCAACGATAAATTCAGAGATAAGGGCATAAGGGGATTACGCGTTGTACCATTTCCAGAGGAGGTTGGTGATTGGTGTGAGTAGCAAAGAAAAAATTCTGAAGACTATAAATTACGCCATAGAAAAATCTCTTCCTGGTAATTCTGTAAAGGAAACACTTTCCAGGATGAAACTTGATGGAAATATATATCTTCTTGCCGTCGGGAAAGCAGCGTGGCGCATGGCTAAAGCAGCCTATGAAATTCTTCAGGAGAGGATAATTAAGGGAATTGTGATAACGAAATATAATCACAGTGCAGGAAAGATTTCTCATTCAATAGAAATATACGAAGCTGGCCATCCTTATCCTGATGAAAACTCCTTAAAAGCTACTCAAAAAGCGCTGAATATGGTAGAAAAATTGAGGGAAGATGATATTCTCCTTTTCTTAGTTTCAGGTGGAGGGTCGGCTCTTTTTGAATATCCTCTGGAAGGTGTGACACTTGAAGATATTGTAAGAATAACAAAAGAGTTGATGAAAAGAGGAGCGAATATATACGAGCTTAATACAGTTAGAAAGCATTTATCGGCTGTAAAAGGCGGAAGATTTGCAAAGACTGTATTTCCAGCAAGAATAATTGCACTTGTTCTTTCCGATGTTCTTGGCGATAAACCCGACTTTATTGCCTCAGGGACAGTTTATCCTGATTCAACTACATCAGATGAAGCTTTGGAGATTCTTAAAAGATACGGTATTGATATTAATCCTCCAGTGAAAAGGGCGATTTTGATTGAAACTCCAAAGTTTGTTGATAATTCAGAGCATTACATAATAGCCAGCGTCAAAACTGCATGTATGGCAGCAAAAGAAATGGCAGAAAAGCTCGGGTATAACACACTTTTGCTTTCTACGCAAATTCAAGGAGAAGCCCGAGAAGTTGCAAAAGTTATAGCAGCAATATTGAAGGATATAAGAGAAAATGACATTCCAGTAAAAAAGCCGGCAGTAGTAATAGCTGGAGGAGAAACCACTGTAACGGTTAGAGGAACCGGAAAAGGCGGAAGAAATCAGGAACTTGCTCTTTCTTTGGCAATAGAAATAGAGGATATAGATGGAATAACTTTTGCCAGTGTTGGAACTGATGGGACCGATGGTCCAACTGATGCTGCTGGCGGAATCGTTGATGGGAATACAACAAAAACTCTTAAAAGTGCAGGACTTGATCCGAAAGGTTTTCTTGAAAACAACGACTCATATCATGCTTTAAAGAAAGTTGATGCTCTTATTATAACAGGTCCTACAGGAACAAACGTTAATGATTTGATGATAGGTTTTGTTGAGTGAAAAATGAGTCTTTATGTAATAATGGTCAAATGTGATTCCATTAAACATCTGCACTGAAATCGCAAATGTCATATTGTGAAAATTGAAGAAGACTTTGTAAAAAAATTACGGTTGAAAGTACAAGCTGATAAGTGTTAAAATTTAAAGGCAGCAGGGGGTAGTTCAGGTGGAAGAACGCCGGAATCGGGATCCGGAGGTCGCGGGTTCAAATCCCGCCCCCCTGACCAGTCTTTTTTCAATCC
>JAGHBG010000094.1 GCA_021161105.1 Thermotogaceae bacterium
ATTTCTATAAAATCTAACCATCTCATCATGGTGAAAATCTCTAATGACATCGATAACTATTGCTGCTATGTATAAAAGAGCAAACATCCTGTTCAAAGCCGTTAGCAGTGCTGCCAAAACGACAAATGAAAGCTCCAAAATGGACAGAATCACTCCCAATCACTCCCCTCAAGAACGAAGATTTCTTCCACGTTTTTGTTGAGTACTTTCGCTATCTTCAGGGCTAATATAACTGTGGGTTTGTACTTTCCCCTTTCTATATAGTTTATAGTCTGTCTTGATACCCCGACTTTTCCTGCAAGCTCTTCCTGTGTCATGCCTAGTTGTACTCTTGTTTCCCTAAGTTTTATCAGCATTTTCATCACCAGGAATTAGTGTAAAGTATATTTGATAAAATGTCAAGCATACTTTACAGAGGAACTTTTTCGATAAGTATAAAAAATTCAGTTTACCTGATTGGATATATTTATTTTGGTTCTGTCAAGAAAATGCTGTAAAAAGATCCCGCATCCCTCATAAGGAATCATCCTCCATTGGGGGATAATTTACGGACAATTAAAACAAATTTTTGAAGGGAAGATTTAGTTATGTCAGGCTTTGCTTTTACACAGTTACCGGGAAAGTCCCACTTGTGAACTTAAATGACAGGTGGATGAGAAAACCCGTAGCAGTGTTAAGAGGAAATGCGTACAGGATACAGCAGCTTATGAATTTGAGGTATAATCCCGACGAGGAAGATGTTTGATGCTAACACAATTTTTTGGGTAAGTCTCTAGCCATTCCTGTGTGCTTTTCTTGAGGTTGTTCTTTCATAATGCATAGCACCAGCCTGAATTTGAGCTTCATATTCCATGATGGAATTTAAAAACCAGCTCAAGATTTGTCTTATTCCCTCTTCATTATCCTGGAGAAATTGGAGCATAATCTCTCCAGGAATGTTTAGTTCTTTTTTCATGGTCCTGTATCCCTCCTTTTTTTGGGTTGTTTCTCTTATTTTACCGGGATACGGGACCTTTTTCTATTTTTACAGCATTTATTGTACACTACCTGAAAAGCACTTGAATTCATATAAAGATTTCAAAAATACTCTTCAAAATTAGCCCATGAAGCAAAACAGACAATAGAACTTATATTTCAGAGATTATCCACATACTTTCTATCAATTGATTTTTTAAGACACAAAACTTGTACCAGGTTGTTTTTAAAAAATATTATATTAATTTAACCCCCAAAGAGAGGGATAAGCCAAACTTTATTCACTGAAGTTTAGCTGCCTAATTTTGCCTGAAAGTGCTTCAATTATCTCTTCGAGAGTTTTATCCTCAGCTGTTATAAAAGGAACTTTAAGAAACGTTTTTAACCTTTCCATATTTCCAAAAATCACAACCACATCAGCTTTTGAATTGAAAAGTCTTGCTGCTTTGAAGTTGTCTCTGATACTTTTCACTTGCTCCATTAAAGTTTCCGCACCAAGAAGCTCCAGTTTTTCATTTAGCGACTTTATTAAATCCGTTTCTTCTTCTTCATAAGCAATTGCAATTGTTTTTCCCATAAATACTCCTGACAAAGTTCTTTGCAATGTTATTTCTTTAAACGATACAGGAGAATACAGCTTTTCATTTATCGTTACTGGCTCGAAACCCTGTAGCTCTATTTTTTGTTCTCCCCCAAAATAATCCATGACTTTTAAAACACTCCCTTTTTCGTCCTTTAAAATAAGGCTCATTACAGGTTTTTGACCATTGAATCTAAGTGGTACCTCTATTGATGTTGATCCCGATGTTATTGTAACTGTAACATTATCTTTCCCCATGTAAGGAATAATTATCTTGTTCCCGTTTACCGCTGCTACAGAACCTTCAACTTTCATATCCGGAGAGTAATCAAGGAGTATGTTGTGATGAAAGAGTTCATAAGTGATTTGATAGAAACTTCCCGGAAGTTTTGGAGCTTCTTTGGGAAGGACCTTTACCTCTATTCTGTTAACCTTCGGATTATATACAACATCTTTTCTCAAAGGAAAAGAATAAACCCCCTCTTCTGATAATCCGTAAACAAATAAACTCTTTTTCCCAGGCTTTACATCCTCTGGAACTTCAACGATTATTTTCGTTCCACCATCCGTTATTTTTGCATTGAGCCGTGTGTGATCAAAGAAGGCTCCTGCTTTCTTAAGCGAAAGATTTGAAGCAACCTCAAATCTTTCGCTCACTTTCGTGGCATCAAAGGTAAGCCGGGGAATATTAAAAGAAAAAAGTTTTACTATTGCTTTTTTGTAAGCTTCTGCCTCTTTTTTTAAATTTTCATCTTTTCTCAACCACTCTTCTCTTTCTTTGTTGGACATCATACAGGGTTCACCAAGTATGCCAGGCACTTTCAAACTTCTCATAACATAGACATCACCAGGGCCAACATCACCCGGGGGTGTACCGACATACTTTTGAAATTCTTCAGAAAGCAAATAAGCCAGGTTTATAGAATAATCCATGGAATTTGCGTTGTAATAAACTATCGAAAAATCGGCTTCAGGGCTAGTTTCCATATAGTTATGGTGGAGACAAACGAAAAGGTCAGCATTCAGCATGTTAGCAATTTCCGCTCTTCTTTTCAAAGGAACATGAACATCTGCCGCCCTCGTCAATACAACCAAAGCATCTTCTTTTTCCAGCATCTCCCGCAGGTAAAAAGCAACTTTGAGATTTATAACAGCTTCCTCAAGACCATTTTCTGTAACAGCTCCTCTCTCTTCAGGACCACCATGGCCTGGATCTATAACTATTACTCTGCCATCTAACACACCCGCAAATAAAACCGCACAAAAAAGGACAAAAATAATGGTTGATATGTTCCTTTTCAACTTTTTCACCCCCTTATGTTTAAAAAGGGGAGCAACCGCTCCCCGAAAATGTATCATCCCCTTTAATTATTCTCCCAATAAATAATCGATTATGTTAGCAAGAAGAAGCTGAACCTGTGGTTCACTGAAGTTTGGCTCAATGAATAAATCTTCACCAACATATATGGAATTTTCTCCTTCAATTATTGCTGCATTGAGCTCAGGCATATGGCTTGGAACCGTTTTATCATCGTTGAACCATTCTCCTAAAACTTTACCACCTTCTGTTGCTTTAACAATCATAGCCCAATGTCTGGGAGTTGGGACGAATTCATCAACCCCTTCCCAAATTGGGTGATCTGCTGCCTTCTTTATATACCCATGCTGTGGTTTTTTCCAGGCAAAAGCGCTGTACTCTATTTTAAACAGGTCTTTTAGCGCAAAAAGACCGCCTTCCCATGTATTGTTGTTATGATCTTTAAAGGATGCCTGAGCAAGTGCAAATACTTTTCCTCCATTTTTAACAAATTTTCTTACACCTTCGACTTCAAGAGGAGACATCCTTCTGTTATCTGGCAGAATGAGAAGGCTGAGCTTGTTTATATCATAGGTTCTTGTAAACTTTACAACCGGATCAGCATTTGGGTCAGCATAAAGTTCCAAATCTCTATCAAATATAGGAACTGCGTTATAACCTAAACCCCTGACAAAATCAAAAATCCTCTTCATTTCCTCAAGGTATCCCCAGTTAGGTTCTTTGAAACCAAGCTCTGCATACCACCTTGCGGTATAGTCGCTCATAAGAATACCGACCACTTTAGTCTCCGCTGCAAATGACATAATGAAAATGACGCTAAGAAGTACTATCACCAAAAACTTTCTCACTTAAACCACCTCCCACCTAAAAATTAGTGTTTTGTAAAGGATAGGATTACATTTTTGTTTGTTTCATTTATAAATTTGTAAGAAAAAATAACTATCTCATCTGGGTTCTCCGATTCTGCTGATTCAAACAGTTTTCTAAAGAGTTCCGGATTATCTTTGACTTTATGAAGTCCCAAACCTATTCTGATCTTCTCCAAACTCCCAAAAGTTTCTTTACAAAAATCCACGTAGCTTTTAATTGTTAAAGGATCCAGATC
>JAGHBG010000223.1 GCA_021161105.1 Thermotogaceae bacterium
CCATGTGAATGAGTCTTCTATATCTGCATCTGATGGGATAAAGTAAAACTCTCCATCTTTGCTTATCCCATGCCCAGCATAGTATACGATGAGTGTATCCTGTGGAGAGGTTGAGTTTATCCATTTTCTGAATTCTCTTACAAATTCACCTGTTGTGGGGTTTCTAAGGAGTGTTATTTGAGAGTCTGGGATTTTGGATAATGCTTCTTTTAAATTATTTGCATCTTTTTCTGCAAGAGGGAGAGGAAGGATTGACTGATCATCATATAAAGCTTCATAAATCAAAAAAGCTTTTATTGAAGAAAAGCCTGAGGTTATAAGCGTGATTATGAGTATAAAAAATATAAACTTTCTCATTTGTACCGCACTCCTTTTTATTGTTTCATAAAAGATTATAGCACTTTGGCGTTGTTCAATATAAGAAACGCGAAAAAAGAAGGCCGTATCTCATTTTTATTGGTGGAAAAGTTAAGAGCGAAGGGTTTGCTCCAATGGAAAAAATTCTTTTGTTTTAAAGGGATTTACAGGCGCATTTACGGGATAATTTTTGGCAAATTCCATGTGCTCTTAAAAGCTTCGATATAGTGTTCATGGAAATACAAGTTTTATTCAGCGATGCTTGGAATTATTTGACTTAACAAAGCTTGTTTGAGTTAATCTCTTGCCTTGGTTTGAGTCTTTCTATTCTTTCGATTGTGTCCATAAAGCACTATTTTTATTCAACACTTTAACCACTTTAGGTGCGAATTTTTTGGTCAGTTTTTTATCGAGAAGTTTTAATATGAAGTAGTATATGCCAAGGAAGATCAAACTGTATAGAAAAGAAGCTTCGTCGGAGAAGGAGCATTTTTTGAATATAAGTATTGATGCTATAAATATCAATAATGGGAGTGTATAAATGAAGAAGGAAACTTTTGTGATAGAGGCTCTTGGAGTTTTTACAAGTACAATGTCGCCTGGTTTGACTTCTATCTGGTTAGTAGAAGCTTTTATGGTGGCTTCCTCTTCGTTTCTTTTGCATAGAAGTGCCATTGCACAGTTTTCGCAACTTCCTTCATTGTCTATCTTTTTTAGAATCGCAATATCGTTATTTACAGTGACTACCATCATTTTTTCTTTCATCCAACCACCCTTTTTATTTCTCTTTTTCACTCATCCCTTTACAACACCCAGAGGAACAAGCTTTGCTACTTTTTTGGCTATTCCGACATTGTCTGTTATATCAACAACTCTGTTTACATCTTTGTATGCCTGTGGAGCTTCCTCAACGACTGTTCTTTTTCCTTTGCTCATTATGGATATTCCTTTTTTAGCGAGTTCGTCCATGATTTCGTTAAAGCTAAGTTTCCTTAAAGCTTCTCTTCTGCCCATTTTTCTTCCTGCTCCATGTGCAGAAGATGAGAATGTGGTTTCCTCAGCTTTTTTTGTGCCCACCATTATATAGGATGCTTCCCCCATGTTTCCGGGTATAAGAACGGGAAGGCCAGCTTTTCTGTATTTTACGGGAATAAGGGGGTTGCCTGAGCCAAGAGATCTTGTTGCTCCTTTTCTGTGAACTATGAGTTTTTTTCTTTTTCCGTTGATTTCATGTTCTTCGATTTTAGCGATGTTATGTGCTATGTCGTAAAGAAGAGGCATGTCAATACCTCCAAGAACTTTTCTGAAAGCTTTTCTAACAAGATGGCTGATTATTTCTCTATTTGCAAAAGCATAATTTGCAGCGCAGGCCATGGCAGAGAAGTAACTCTGCCCCAGAGGATGGTAAAATGGTGCGTTTATAAGCTGTTTATCAGGTAGATTTTTGTTGTGATCTTTTAAATTATCTCTCATCAGTTTTATGTAATCTGTTGCAACCTGATGTCCAAAGCCGCGGCTTCCGGTGTGGATCATAACGACGATTTGATCTTCAAACAGGCCAAAAATTTCGGCAACTTCGCTATCGTATATTCCTTGAACTTTTTGTATTTCTATAAAATGATTACCTGCTCCAAGGGTTCCAAGCTCATCTTTTCCTCTTTCAAAAGCTTTTTGTGATACCGATGCCGGATCAGCCTGCGGAAGCTTTCCACCATCTTCAATAAAATTCAGATCTTCTTTAATACCGAAACCATTTTTAACAGCCCATTCGGCTCCTTCTCTACATACTTTTGATAAATCTTTTTCCCCAAATTTTAATGGGCTTCTGCTTCCTACACCGACCGGGACATGCTTGTAAATTTCTTCTGTTAATCTGTCTATTTGGCCTTTAATCTCTTTGTGTGTTATTGGAGTTATCATAGCTCTAACGCCGCAGTTTATGTCAAATCCAACAGCTCCCGGGGATATTATTCCATTACTTTTCGCATCAAAAGCGGCAACACCGCCTATTGGGAATCCATAACCCCAGTGGATATCTGGCATACCGTATACTTCTTTAACAACTCCAGGGAGAGTAGCAACATTCATGAGCTGTTTTATGGCTTCAACGAATTGTGGATCGTTGATAGTTTCAGAATCTGTGAATATAATGGCGTCAACCTTCATATTATTTTCTTTTTTAATTCGCCATATATACTTTCCTTCCTTCTGAACGTTCATAATGTTTCTTCACCTTCTACAGCTGCTGTTTTTCTCATTTTCAAAGAGTGAATGCTGTCTACAATGGATTTTGCCCTTTTATTTCCAATACCTTCAACTGATTTCAGATCCTCTATGGAAGCCTGACTGATTGTAACAATGTCCTTGAAATTATCAACGACTTTTTTGCTTATGCTCAATGGGATTTTCGCAATGTATTTTAATATCCTGTAACCTTTGGATTTAACTGTTATATCCTCGGTTTGCGGCAATGTCTGAACAGTATAACCTAGAGCTCTTGCGATTTTTACTATGTCAATTGTGGAGTCTTTTGTAAGGTCTTCTAAGATTTTCTTAGGATCGTATTCTTTCCCCAATTCATCGTTGTAATAATCCATTATAACAAGTTTCATTAAATCATCTATGTTTTCAATCAGTTCGTTAACCTGCATTTTAGCGAGGCGAGCTTCATCACCGAGTTCTATCAAATACGGCTTTATTTCGTAAGAAATTTTCATTACCATTATGCCTTTTTCAAGTACTTTAACCACATCATATAGAGTAGTTCTATTTTCAAGTTCTATTATGTCAAGTTCGAAAAGAAGCTTGTCAAAGTTTTTTCGATATTTTTCAAGAGTATTTATGGCCTGAGATACCTTTGATAAAACGAGTGTTGTATCATTTACGACATATTTGTAATCTTTGTAGAAGAGTGTGATGGTTTTTCTTCTTCTGGATACTGTTATAACTACATCTCCAGTCTGTTTTGCAAATCTTTCAGCACTTCTATGGCGCATGCCGGTTTCCGTTGTTGGAATTGATGGATCAGGAACAAGGTGAACATTGGCGTAATATATTTTCGAAATATCTGACGATATAACGATAGCCCCGTCCATCTTTGCAAGTTCGTAAAGGTATTCTGGAGTAAAGTTTATGTCGAGTCTGAATCCAGCTTGAATTATGTTTTTATGCTTGTCCGGGTCATCTATAAGAACAATTAAAGCGCCAGTGTTTGCCTTCATTACATCGTCTATTGCTTTTCTCAATAGCGTTCCCGGGGCAATCAGTTTGATTTTTTCTAAAAGCTCTTCGTTCATCATATCACCCCATTATACTTATTAAATCCGACAATCTTCTAGTTTCATGAACTATTAAATTCCTGTGTTCAATAGGAGTTGCAGGTGCTGCTACTTCTTTAAAACCGCTTTGAACTACTGTTTCTATTCTTTTATTCGTTGCAAATGGCAATCTTATCTTTCCATCCAACCCGACTTCACCTATGAAAACAATCTTAGAAAGTTCTTTCTCAAGCAAAGAAGAAAGTATAGCAGAGGATATTGCAAGATCCAGACCCGGGTCAGTTATTCTCATTCCACCCAATATTTTCACATATATTTCGTGCATATCAAGTGGTAACTTTAGAAGTTTGCTCATAACTGCAACTACAGCGTTTACCCTTGTTATATCAATGCCTACGGCGGTTCTTCTTGGTGAAGGAATTTTACTTCTTGAGACCAGTGCCTGCACCTGAACTATTATTGGTTTTGAACCTTCCAGGACGCAAGCGATAGCGTTTCCAAAAGGAATGTCATCTTCTATGAACACGGGGTTTTTAACTGCATTTAATCCTTTCGAAGTCATTTCAAATATCGCAATTTCTCCTGATGGCCCAAATCTATTTTTGAATACCCGAATTATTCTGTAATCTGTGGTTCTTTCGCCTTCAAAATAAAGCACTGTGTCTACCATGTGTTCTACGATTTTTGGACCGGCGATGTCTCCGCTTTTTGTTATATGACCTATGAGAAGAATAACGGTTTGATTTTCTTTGGCTGCTTTTACCATTTTCCCGGTGACTGCTCTTATTTGCGATATACTTCCTGGAATACTGCCAAGATCAGGTGTGTAGAAGGTTTGTATAGAATCAATAATTAATAAATCGAAATCTTTTGCAACTTCGCTTATAGTGTCTATATTCTGTTCTGTTGTAATGACAATTTCAGAGCTCACATCTATCCTCTTTGCCCTGTAAAAGATCTGATCTATTGATTCCTCTCCACTGGCGTAAAGGACCTTTAACCCTTTTTCTGTTGCTTTGTCAGATATTTGAAGAGCGAGAGTGCTTTTTCCGATTCCGGGTTCACCCCCAAGGAGTATAGCCTGTCCTTTTACAAATCCTCCACCAAGAATTCTGTCAAGTTCATCGATATTTGAAGATATTCTTATTTGATTTTCTATTTGATTTTTCGATAGGTAAATCAAAGACGGAAGGGGAGATTTACTCCCCTTCCCGATTCCCTTAATAACCTCTTTTGCTGTATTCCATTGCCCGCATACTGGGCATCTGCCAAACCATTTGGGAGATTCATATCCACAATTTTCACATACAAAAGTCTTGATTTTCTTCAACTTTTTGCTCCCACCTTTTTCCTTCCCCTGGTGAGTTTTAATTCTTCTCCATTTCTTCTAACGATTATTGTATCTCTTTCTTTAAATCTTCCTTTTAGTATTTCCTCTGAAAGGGGATCTTCTATGTATTTTTGTATGGTTCTTTTCATGGGTCTGGCACCATACAACGGGTTGAAGCCTTTTTCTATAAGGAAGTCTTTTGCTTCCTTTGTTAAGCGGATTTCGATTCCCATTTCTGCCAGCCTGCGCTTCAGGTCTCTCAGTATTATGTCTATTATTTGATAGACATGTTCTTTAGTTAATGAGTGGAACACCACTATTTCGTCTATCCTGTTAAGGAATTCTGGCCTGAAAGTTTTCTTAACTTCACTCATTACAAGTTTTTTGATTTCTTCATATTCTTCCTCGAAAGAGTTTGAAGCTGCGAAACCGAGAGATTTTTTTGATCTGTTTATCAATTCTCCTCCCAGGTTACTTGTCATTATTACTATAGTATTTCTAAAGTCGACTTCTTTTCCCTGACTATCTGTGAGTCTTCCTTCATCCATTATCTGAAGGAGAAGGTTGAATATATCTGGATGTGCTTTTTCTATTTCGTCAAAGAGGATCACTGAAAATGGTCTTCTTCTAATCTTTTCCGTTAAAGAACCACCTTCATCGTACCCAACATAACCTGGGGGTGCACCAATGAGCCTTGACATTGCAAATCTTTCCATATATTCGCTCATATCAAATCTTATAAGAGCGTTTTCATCACCAAATAGATGTTCTGCAAGAGCTTTTGCAAGTTCTGTTTTTCCAACTCCTGTTGGTCCCAGGAACAGGAAAACACCGATAGGTCTTTTTGGATCTTTTATGCCTGACCTTGCTCTTCTTATAGCTTTAGACACAGATTTTATAGCTTCATCCTGTCCTACTATTCTCTGATGCAGAGCTTCCTCGAGTTTGAGGAGTTTTTCTGATTCTGTTTCTTCAAGCTTCATAAGTGGGATTCCTGTCCAGCTTGAGACAACCTCTGCTATATCTTCAGCTGTAACCGTGACTATCTTTGAATCAACATTTATTTTCCATTCTTGATATTGCTTTTTATATTCTCTTTCAAGCTGCTTTTCTTCTTCTTTTAGTGCTGCTGCTTTTTCATAATCTTGATTCTTTACAGCTATTTCTTTCTCAGATCTTATGCTATCAAGTCTCATTTTGAGGAATTTAAGTTCTGCTGGTATTGTGAATACTTTTAACCGAGCTCTTGCTCCTGCTTCATCTATTAAATCAATGGCTTTGTCCGGAAGGAAATGATCTGTAATATACCGTTTTGAAAGAGTAACAGCAGCTTTTATAGCATCATCTGTGTATCTAACCTTGTGGTGATTTTCATACCTCATTTTTAATCCTTCCAGGATTTCAAGTGTTTCTTCCTCCGTTGATTCTTTTACATAGATTTTCTGAAATCTTCTTTCGAGAGCTGCATCTTTTTCTATGTATTTTCTGTATTCATCAGGAGTTGTTGCACCAATACATTTTATATCTCCTCTTGCAAGGGCAGGTTTTAAAATATTTGCAGCGTCAACTGCACCTTCTGCGGAGCCTGCGCCAACAATGGTATGTATCTCATCGATAAAGAGAATGATGCTTTTATCCTTTGTCACGACCTGCAGGAGC
Organism: Thermotogaceae bacterium; assembly: GCA_021161105.1. GTDB lineage: Bacteria > Thermotogota > Thermotogae > Thermotogales > Thermotogaceae > JAGHBG01. The sequence goes on from JAGHBG010000223.1 coordinate 6,625, forward strand.
TTTTTCATTCTCTTTTCGAATTCTCCTCTATACTTTGTTCCAGCAACTAAGGATGCTACATCCAGCGAGAATATCACCTTATTTCTTAATGGTTCTGGAACCTCGCCTTCAACTATTCTTTGAGCCAGGCCTTCAACTATAGCTGTTTTTCCAACTCCAGGTTCTCCAATCAGAACAGGATTGTTTTTCTTTCTTCTTACCAGAATTTGCATTATTCTCTCTATTTCTTCTTCTCTTCCAATTATTGGGTCAAGTTCCCCTTTTGCAGCAAGTTCAGTTAGATCCACTCCAAAACCTTCAAGTTGGCGTACTGAGTTTGATTGATGGGTTCTTTTTTTAACAACACCAGGTTCGTCAGAAATCGTATCAATTATTTCTCTTCTCAATATTTGAAGATCTATTCCCAGCTTAGATAGTACATGTATTGCTATGCCTTCTCCTTCCCTTATTATTCCCAGAAGGAGATGTTCCGGCATGATTTTTTCGCTTCCGAGTATTTTGGCTTCTTCATAGGCAAGTTCTGTGACTCTCTTTGCCCTCGGTGTCATCTGGGGCGATGTTATAAATCCTCTCATTCCCATTCCAACCATGGAGATTATTTCACTTTTAGTTCGACTGTATGTTATACCCATACCACCAAGAATTTCGCTTGCAGCGCTATCTCCAACCTTTAAGAGCGCAAGAAGTATATGCTCAGTTCCAACATAAGAATGTCCGAGTTCTTTAGCTTCCTCTTGAGCAGTTACAAAAATTTGCGCAGCCTTTTCTGAGAATTTTTCGAAAAACATTACTATCACCTCCAATTTCCCTCAACACAAATTTTACACCATGCATTTCGACTTTCATAGATATGTTATGGTTTAAAAGTTGATGGTAAAATTTGTTCTTGAGAGGTGAGAGTATGAGAAAGCTAATTTTTCTGGTTTTGATTTTGTTCATTTTGACAGGAACGATTTTTGCAGATGAGATTTATAACGAGATGAAAAGTATGATAGAAACACTGGATTCAAGTGTGGTTCTTTTAAATAAGAGAATCGATATAGTTATAGGATATTTTGAAGGAAAATTCACCGATTTACAAAGTGATGTGGATGATAAGATAGAAAATTTAAAAGAAATTTTAGAGTATCATGCAGAGGTTCTTAGCGTTATCAGAAAAACTCTTGAGAGTGTTAATTCTACGATGGAAAAAATTTATGAAAATCAACAGGTTTTATTCAAATATATTGATTCACTTTCTAAGAATCAAGAAGAGATTCAAAAAGTTGCTTTAGGAAATAGTGAAAGGGTAATAGAGCTGGAGAAAAAACAAAAAGGCACAGAATACCTTGTTTATTTATCTATAGCTTTATCTGCTTTGAATATGCTCCTCCTTTTGGTTGCTTTTGTTTTACAGTAGTGGTTTTATACGGCCATTGTCGTTTTCTATAAGCCCTAAGAGCTCGAGTTCAGTTATTTTAGAAAGAACCTGGTTTACTGGAAGATTCAAAATCTGGGATATTTCTTCAGCTGTTTCATACCCGCTAAGTACAGCCTGGAGAACAGGATCGTTAATTTCTTCCTCGGAACCTGTTTTCTTTTTACTTAATGAATAATATTCGATGATATCCTCGGGTGATGTTGCAGGTATTGCACCGTCTTTTATGAGGTTATTTGTTCCTCTTGAAGTGTACCTTGTTATATCCCCCGGAATTGAAAATACATCTCTACCTTCTTCTGCAGCTATTTTAGCTGTGATAAGTGCGCCACTTTTTTCTGGAGCTTCTGTAACAAGAGTTCCAGCAGACATAGCTGCTAATATGTAGTTTCTTTCTACAAATTGATGTTTTTTTGGTTTAGAAGATAAAGGGTATGGACTTATGATTGCACCATCTTTCTTAAGGATCTTTCTGTATGTTGATTCATTGGATTTAGGTGTTGGCACGTCAACTCCACTTGCAAGAACAGCAATGGTTTTTCCATTTGCTTCCAGCGTTGCCTCATGGACTTCTTTATCTATGCCAAATGCCATGCCACTAACGATTGCAAAGTGTTCAGAAAGCTCTATTGCGAATTTTTTTGTAACACTTTTTCCGTAAGATGTAGCCTTTCTTGTTCCAACAATGGTAAAAAGTCTCGAGTTTAAAAGCCCACAGTTTCCAAGACAGAAGAGAACAGCAGGAGGATTTGTGGAATTTTTTAGAAGGGCGGGGTAATCTTCATCAAAGATTGTAATGATTTTTGAAAAAGTTTCTTTTAACAGCTTTTCCTGCTTTTTAATGAAGGTATAAATAGGCTTTTCTATGAGGACACCATGATTTTTTAAGAATTCTTCAAAATCTTTTTCTTTCTCCTCCACTATCTTTTGAGTGGGTATTTTCAAAAGATACCACGCTGTATATATTTCGAGTTTGTTCATGGCTTTCTCTCGTAAGCAAGAAATCCCTCGCTTTTTTTAATTGAGCCATCGGAAAGTACCATGAATACCTGGGCACCAAGCTCTGGGAAGTGAACTACTACATACCTCCAATCTTTTGCCATCACAAAGCCTGCAGTTGACAGCACATCGGCAGCTACAGCATCTCTGGCTATTACTGTGACACTTCTTGCATAGGATGCAGGCCATCCTGTTTGTGGGTCTATAATGTGGTGGTATCTTTTTCCATCAACGATAAAGTATCTTTCGTAATCACCTGATGTTGCTATACTTCCTTCCTTCATGTAAATGTAATCTATACTCCCTGTACCCCTTGGGTTTTTAATCCCGATTACCCAGAAGGTTTTCCCGTATTTGGGGCCAATTATCTTTATTTCACCACCAGCATCAATAAAACCGGTTGCATCTTTATCTATGCTTTTTACAATATTGTATGATTTTTCAAGGGCATATCCCTTTACTATTGCACCCAGATCAAGCTGTGCTCCGTTTAACATTTTTATTCTCATGTTTTCTCTGTCAAGAACAATATTTTGATATCCTGACATTTGAAGAGCTTTTTTAATTTCTTTTTCCTGTGGAACCGTCAGTGATGAAGCGTTTTTGGAGGAGAAATCATCAAAACCCCAGAGTGTTATTATTCTACCTAAAGCAGGATCAAAAGCTCCTTCTGTGAGTTTTGCGTATCCAACTGCTGCTTCGATTAAAGCAAAGGTTTCTTTATCAACATCAACCCAATCATTTGAATGGTTTATCTTGTAAATGACACTTTCGGGATTGTACGGGTCAAATTTTTGATCTATTCTCTCAAACTCCCTCAAAACCATATTTGCAAGGTCTTTGGGGTTCATCTCATCACTTGATATGTATACTCTTATGCGTGTTCCCATTGTAAATTCCGTTGCTTCATAGTATATAAAACGAACTTTACCCCAGATTAAATAAGCAAAAACGGAGAGAATAATAAGGAGGGCTACTCCGGAAATAAGAATAACATTTTTCGTTTTTAGAATATCTTTGCGATCTGAAAACCGCATTTGCTGCACTCACCCTCTTCCGTCATTCCGGATTTGTCTACTTCATACCCTCTTCTTCTTATAACAACATTTCCGCATTTTGGACATACCGTAGTTTCGTATTCCTCCTCCCAGAGATTTCCAATATAAACAAAGTTCAGATATTTTTTAGCTATTCTGTATATTTCCTTCAGTTTTTCAACTGGCGTTGGTGGAATAGTGTATTTGTAGTTGGGAAAGTATCTGCTTAAATGAAGAGGTATATTTTTATCTATAGAAGCAAGCCATTTGAATTCTTCTTCGAGTTCTTCGAGGTCATCGTTTTTTCCTGGTATGACAAGCGTTGTAACCTCAACATGAATGCCTGACCTGTATGCAGTTTCTATTGTATTCATGACGACTTCTTTTTTCCCCCCAATTTCCTTAAGATAGAATTCATCATTCCAGCCTTTTAAATCTATGTTCATAGCGTGAATTGACTGAAGAAGCAATTTAAGAGGTTCTTTTTCTATGTACCCGTTTGTCACAAGAACATTATAAAGGCCTTCTTTTGATGCGATTCTTGAAGTATCAAGAACAAACTCGAACCATATTATCGGTTCATTATAAGTATAGGCTATTCCTCTTGAGCCTCTTTCTAATGCTATCTTTACAAGCTGATCAGGAGTTACTTTTCTCGTCTGAACTCTGTCATGAGCTATTTCCCAATTTTGGCAGAAAGGACATCTTAAGTTGCAGCCTATGGTGCTAACAGATAGGATTTTATCTCCGGGATTGAAGTGAAATAAAGGTTTTTTTTCTATTGGATCCATTGACATTGCACTCACTTCACCGTAATTCAGAGTGACAAGCATTCCCCTTTCATTAACTCTTACTCCGCATAATCCTTTTTGCCCGGGTTTTAAAACACATTTATGAGGACATAGTGTACACCTGACAGTTTGTTCATCAAGATTTTTAAACTGTAAAGCCATTTTTTTCATTTTAAATCACCTCAGTGATATCTTGTAACAGTAAATTTATAAATAATGCTTGGTTTCTCGTATGGATACATTATTCCTGCCTTATAGGATGCTATTCTTATTTGTTCTTCTATAGTATTTACGCCTTCTATATCGGGTAGAAGTAGTCCTCTTCTTCCGTCATCAGCTGCAACTATTATTCCATACACTTTCGGATCCAATTCATCAATGCTTTTTACCGGTTCAGGGGTGTTGAGAACATCAACAGACACTACCAGATCTTCAAGTTCTTCTGGATGTACCGGTTCAAATCTTGGATCTCTTGTGGCTGCTGCTATGGCGTTTTCTCTTATTTCAAGAGCTAAGTTGGGTTGAGTTGGAAGAAAAGTTCCGATGCATCCCCTCAAAGAGCCATCTGATTTATGCAATGTGACAAAAGCACCCGCCCGTTTGGTAAACAATTCCCTGGGCAGGGTGCTGTACGGTTCAATTATCTTTCCGTATCTTATATAGTTTTCAATAACATCGATGGCCCATCTTACATAGGGATGACTTCCTTTCAAAGTCTTTCACCTCATCCGAAGAACATCATAGCAAGCCTGTAATACTCGTAAGGGACAAACTTCTTAACGCTGACACCATATTCGAGAGGTATTGAAATGATTTCGTTGCCCTTAAGTGCTACCATCCTTCCAAATTCTCCATTGAGAACGAGTTTCATTGCATTTACACCGTATTTAGTACCAAGTATTCTATCGAAAGCTGTGGGTGTTCCTCCTCTCAAAAGGTGTCCAAGAACAACAGCTCTTGTTTCATATCCTACTTTCTTCCTAATGATTCTTGAGAGAACATGAGCTATTCCACCAAGCTGTATGTGACCAAACTCATCGGTTTTTTCTTCTACAGTCACATAATTATCAAAATCAGTTGGCTTGAAGCCTTCTGCGACAGCGACTACAGCGTATTTTTTGGCTTTCATCCTTTTATCTAAAATAGATATTATCTCTTCAATAGTCATGGGGAATTCAGGTATAAGAATGAGATGTGCACCAGCAGCAAGGCCAGCTTCAATTGTTATCCAGCCAGTATCTCTGCCCATTAATTCCACAAATATGATTCTTTCGTGGGATTTAGCAGTTGAATGAAGCCTGTCGATTGCATCGGCTCCAACATTTACAGCGGTGTGAAAGCCGAAGGTGTAGTCTGTATTGGAAATATCATTGTCAATTGTCTTTGGAACTCCTACAACTTTTACTCCCATTGCATGGTACTTTGCAGCAACAGATAGAGTGTCGTCTCCACCAATAGCTATTAAGGCATCGAATTTCAATGCTTTTATATTTTCAAGAACTTTATCTCTGGCCTCTGGTGATTTGAAGGGATTTGTTCTGCTTGTACCGAGTATGGTTCCACCAAGTATATGAATTCCCTCCACATTATCTTCAGTGAGTTTTACGTACTCTTTTTCTATTAATCCTTTCCACCCATGCTTTATTCCTATTATTTCCACATTTTTTGGGGCAGCTTTAACAATACCCCTTATAACTGCATTGAGGCCAGGACAATCTCCGCCACCAGTAAGGATTCCTACTCTCATATGGACACCTCCAGGAATTACAAGATTTATTAAAATTCATGTTATTATTTTATCACAGTATCTGTTCTTTTGTATGACAGAATTCTTTGAGTTTTTAAAACAAGTCGAATGTTATATCGTTTTCACAAATTATGTTATTATTTTTGATGTGTAAAATCCACGCGCAAGGGGTGAAACGGGATGTATCCAAGGCTTCTCGTTTATGTTAACAAGATGAAGGAGAATGCAGAAATTCTAAGAGAAAAACTGGGAAATTTGGGAATTGAGATCGTAGGTGTTACAAAGCTTTTCATGGGTCATCCAAAAGTGGCTAAGATGTATAAAGATGCAGGTATAAAGATATTAGGAGACTCAAGAATAGAAAATATTAACAGAATGATAGAAGCTGGAATAAATGGGGATTTTATGATGATAAGAATTCCTCCTTTGTCAAGATTGAAAGAAATGGTTGATATAGTTAATTGGTATCTGGTGTCTGAGGAGGAGGTAGCACTGGCAATAGATTTAATGGTGGATAGGCCAGTTCATCTTATTTATATGGTTGATGTTGGGGATTTGAGAGAGGGAGTCATGTATGATAAAGCAGTTGAAGAGATAAAAAGGGTGAGGAAAAAGCTTAAAAAAGCGAGGATAGCAGGGGTTGGTACCAACATAGGATGTTTTGGCGGAGTTTGGCCGACCAACGAAAATCTTAAACTCATTACAGATATAGCTAAAGCTGTTGATGCTGAGGTTGTATCTGTTGGAGGAACTATATACTTGATGGCTGTTGAACAAAATATGATTCTTGAAGGTATAAATCAATTTAGAATAGGAGAAGCTATTCTTCTTGGAACGGATATAACTGGTGGCAGGGAGATAGAGTATTTAAAGCAAGAAACGGTCATTTTGGAAGCAGAGGTTATTGAAGTTAAGAGAAAGCCATCAAAACCCATAGGATCGATGGGATACGATGCTATGGGAAGAAAAGTGAAATTTGAGGATTTGGGAGAAAGGTTCAGAGCAATCATTGCTGTTGGGGAGCAGGATATCAGCCCTTATGGGTTAATTCCCCTTGATAATGGGGCAAAGGTTGTCCACGCTTCCAGTGATCACACCATAGTAGATGTCACGGATATGGAGAGAGTGGTGGAAGTTGGAGATATTCTGCGATTTAAAATGAATTATTCTGCAGTTCTCAGAGCCGTAACTTCTCCATATGTAGAAAAGGTTTACATTGAATAAATGTGAAGTTTGTGGGCACTCAGATATTTCCAGTTTACGGGCGAATCTTTGGAGTATTTTACAAAAGTTAAAATTTAGTAAATTCAATATGTTGACATTTTACTACTTTGCAACAAGATTTATCCAGAATGTAAGTGTGATAGCAGATAGTATAGTAGATAAAGCTACTTCAGAACTGACAACTTCTGGTTTTTCGTTAAGAGCAGAAGATATTACACTCGCATTCATGGCTGTTGGCATTGCAGATTCAATAACAAATACCATGTAGGTAAGTCCCTTCAATCCTATAAGTTTTGCAGCGAAAATGCTAATAGCAGGAATCACCATTAATCTATGTAGTGAGGCAATCAGGATAGCATTTAGATTTTTCTTTTCAAATTTTATTCTGGATATCATAACGCCAAGAAATACTGTTATGATGGGAATCGCAGCATCACTTAACATTTTTATGGTTTTATAGATTGGAGCAGGAAAGTCTGTCCAAAAAATTCCGAAATATCCTAATATCAGGCCAAGAAGAACGGCATAGATAAAGGGTAATTTTGTTAGATTTTTAATGCTCTCTTTCAGGTTCTTTGTCATAAAAGCTATTCCAAATGTGTTAACTACTATCATAGCGACAACAGAGTATATGACGCCATAGCTGATTGCTTCTTGACCCAGTGCAAGGCCAAGCACTGGATATCCTAAGTATCCTGTGTTTCCAAATATAGAGGTCAAAAAATATACATTAGACATTTCGTGTTTTTTTGCGAGAACTTTGAAAATAATTATGTTATATATAAACAAAATTGAAAATGAAATTGCATAAAGTGCAACATTCTTTGCTTTTGGAGGATGAGAATTTACAAAGGAAAAAGTCAATATATTGGCAAAGATCCAGAGGGTGGCTTTTGAGAAAATAACTGCATCTCCTTTGTACAGTTTTCCTACAATGTACCCTAAAGCGATGAGAATCATCAAAGGTAAAATTGCTTGAGTAAAAACCTCCACAGTTTTTCCTCCTTTGCTGGTAAAATACCAATAGATTTTAACAAATATTATGATAAAATCATCCAGGAGGTGATGTATAAATGAGAATAGTAGTTCCTTCAAATGGAGATACACTTGATTCTATGGTGGCAGAAAGATTTGCAAGGGCAGATTATTTTATTGTTTATGATGATACAACTAATGAATTTTTTGCTATTCCAAATGGTGGATTGGGGGCTCATGGTGCCGGGCCAAGAGTTGTTCAAATGATTGCAAGAGAAGGTGCAGATGTAATTATAGTTCCAGGTATGGGACAAAATGCTTTTAGTGCGGCCACTGCAGCGGGCATAAAGCCGTATCTGGCAAGGCCCGGTACAGTTAGGCAGAATATAGAATGGTTTAAGCGAGGGGAGTTAGAAGAGCTCACAACTCCTACAAGAATGTGAAAAAACAATCTGGAAGGAGTGTGGTTTATTATGAAAAAATTTAGTGTTCTTTTGTTGATAGCTTTAGTTGTTGCTACATCTCTTGCAGAATTTAAAGATGTTCCAAAGGGGCATTGGGCTTATGATGCTGTAGCGGAGCTTACAAAGATAGGAATTCTTACAGGGTACCCCGATGGAACTTTCAAAGGTAGTTCTGTTGTGAATAGATATCAACTTGCCGTTGCACTTTACAGAACCATAGAGTACATGAAAGAATTATACAAATCCTTGGAGAGTGGTGTATCTTCTTCACCAGTTTCAGCTTCCAAGGAAAGTTATGATGTGCTTTCCAGGAAAGTTGCAAAGAACGAGATAGATATTGCAAATCTTGAAAAAATAGTTTCTGACTTGAGAAGAAAACTGGAAGAATTAACCTACTCGCAGACAGCCTCTCAATCATCCAGTCAAAGTGGATCCCCCAGCAGTTCTGATCAGAGTAGATTGGCCATGCAACTTGCGGAAAATTCTGCCATGCTTGCAAAACAAAATGCTGAGAAAATAAAGAGTATAGAATCAAAAATAGCTCTTCTGGAGGTCAATCTCAACAGTAATTCTGAAACAATAAATACTTTGAAGGCTTCTCTCAATTCTTTAGAGGGGAAGGTTGAAGAGCTGGAAAACCTCGAGGATCTGGAAGTGGAAGTTAATACAAATAAAAACACCATAGATTCTTTAAAGATGAAGATTCAAAATATTGAAAAATTCTCAGATCAGCTTGATACTTTATCCAATACTGTCGTTGCGTTAAAGAATGATATAGCCGATTTGTCTGATGTGAAAGAAGAAGTTGATGCATTAAAGGATAAATATGGTGAACTTTCCAATGAATATGTGAAGCTTAATGAGAAGGTTTCTGGATTTGATTCAAAAATTTCCGAGATTGCTAAATTGAAATCTGATCTCGAATCGTTGAAAAGCATAGTAGAAGATTCGAATAAGAAATATCAGAGTGTAGAGGAAAGAATTGCAAATGTTGATAAGGAAATGAAGGAGAGTAAAAGCAACATATCTACTTTGACGGCTAAGGTATCAATTCTTGAGAGTAAAGTAAATAAGCTAGAAAAAGGAGGTTCAGGTTCTTCGCTGTGGCTGTCTGTTTTTGCAATATTATTGTCAATAGGAGCCGTTGCGGCGGTATTTATAGTTAAATATTGAATTTGTAGAAAGAGGGATTATATGGAGAGATTTGCAAAAGCGATTGAGAATATTTTAAGAAGATTTGAAGAAAAAGGATATGATGTAGTGGACGTGTATGATATCTGGATAGAATCTTCAATACCAATGGATCTTATAGAAGAAGTTATAGGAAAGGATATGGTCAATATACCGCCCAGTATAGAAGAGATTAAAGTAAGAGGAAAAAATTTCTGGAGGAGGCGAAATTAATGGGTAGATGGGCGAAAGTTATCGCCCTGTTTTTTTTAGTAGTTTCTATAGTAACTCTGCCTGCAAAATTTAAGGATATGCCAATAAACCATTGGGCTTATGATGCTGTAATGTATGTTTCTAATCTGGGAATAATATCTGGATATCCCGATGGAACATTTAGAGGTATGGATTACGTCAGCAGGTATCAGCTTGCGGTTGCAGTATATAGAACTATTGAGTATATAAGAAAGAATGTTTCTGGTACTTCCGTTGTTGCTTCGCCCGAATCAGAAGGAACGCCAGCCGATATTGCGAAGTTAAGGCAGGATATGGAGGAAAGGTTTAAGGAAATAGAGAATGACCTGGAGCAGCATAAATCATACATAGAAAGCAAGGTGGATAATGTAACCCAGAAACTTATACAGCTAAGCGTTGATTTGGCCAATTCGGCTAATAAATATACTGAACTTAAAGGA
>JAGHBG010000064.1 GCA_021161105.1 Thermotogaceae bacterium
CATCTCAACTATTATTTAATCAATACGACAAGTTATAACTTTCACCCGCCCGCTGAAAAGTACGAAAGTGGGGTGCGAAAGTTGAGTAATAAATATTATCAGGATTACCTGAAAGGGGATACATATAAACAGAAATTTTTTCGTCTCTTTTATCTTTTTTGTCATTTAATCTTGAATCGTGAATGGTGATAGCAGCCTTGTCGCTGGTATTCCATGCATTGTAATCATTCTTGGGTACAATTATACATTCGGAAAAGGTTTTGGTTCCATCACTTCGCTCTCTTTCTTTCCTGTTCTCTGCAGAAGAAAGAAATCTTGGCGGCTTAATAACTTCGATGATAGTATTTGCAGGCATACGAAACATAACATCTCTGGCTATTCCTTGAATTTTCTCTTTTTGACCTTTTAATCCTTTATGTGTCACTTTTTGTTCCAGCTTTTTTAAATCCTCTTCACTTTTGATTTTTTCTATAGTCTCAAAACATTCTTTAATATTTTCAAGAAATTCCGTACTTAGAACATTTTTATACTTTTTGTCAGTAATTTCCTCGAACATAAACCTAACGGTTTCAATCTCGAGGTTTGTACCATCTCCATTTTTAGTCACTTCCTCGAATATCTCTTTTAGTTTTTTCATACAATAGGAAATCTTGTAATCGCCTAAGTCAGGATAATCATAATCGCTGAGTTTCATTTTCTCAATTATTTCCATATCGTCTAGTTTTATCAAATGAACGAAATAAGTTTTTATGATAAGTTTTACAATACCTTCTAAAACAACTATTCCTGGTTGTAGGTACAAACTTCTGTAGAGACGTTGCCGTTCCCTCAGCAACCCAACAGCGGCCATAGCTGATACTCCCGAGAATGAAAGATATTTTTCTGGCGTGATAGAAAGACCATTCACAATATCTTTAAGAAACTGAACAGGAACAAGAGATGTTTTTCTGCCTGTAGAATAAGTATCCCTGAAGACATAATCAATCTTATCGGCGTCTATTGAACTGTTGATGATCGCGTCTAAGTAACCCACTCCAAAACTTCCATTTACGAGTTTTATTACATCCGTTACATTGTATCCTGTTTCTTCCAATTGTTTTTTTAAGTGTTGACCGTTATCGTTAAACAATTCTTCAATTTCTTTATCAGTTTGGAATACGTGTGAGTAATGATTTTTATATCCCACCGGTTTCCAGTTTAATTCATTAAAGACATCTTCTATCAAATGCGAAAATGGCAGGTGTCCTATGTCGTGGAGTAATGCTGCAAGTCTCAAAAATTGTTTCTCGAAGGGATTTTTCTTTAAGCCTGCATTATTAATAGCATTATCGTACAAATATGTTCCTACTTCCATAACCCCAATTGAGTGATGATACCTTGTATGATATCTTTTTCTGGCTTTTGGATCTTTTATTCCCATCCAATATGATTTCAAACCCAATTGGGAGAATTTATCAATTCCTTTGTTTTCAACTTTAATTCTCACATCATCTTCTAATTCTGAAAATTTCAAAGTAAATATGTTGTTCATAAAATTTAGCAACTCTGTTCTCGACGAATTTTCTATAGCTTCTTTTATTTCATTTTGCCAATATTGATCATCAACTGATGTACGTTTACGTTCTATCGCATCCTTATTATCTTGAGACTTCTGTCTTTCTTTTAAATTCATAGTCAAATCTTTCATAAATTGATCTGCCTCTACCCCCAATGCCATGGCATCATGGACTTTTGTATCTACAAGTTCCTTTATAATATATGTGAATCTTCGTTCCTTTTCATCATCTTCATTTTTTTTCCCTTTTGGATAGCGATCAACCACTAACAGGGGAATTTCTCTTTCACTCAATAAGTCTCCAAGGAAAGCAATCATGAGCGGGTCCCACTCACCACTTGTTCCAACAACAGTGACAGATCCAACCCTAAATGCGAGATATTTCCATACGATTTCTAACATATCTTTCATGTCTTTTTCTTTTTCATAAGAGCCTGGAAATGATAAAAAAGAGACACCGATATTTCCACAATATGGACATTTAAGAAAATGATCCGGTTCTAACTTTTTTTCTTTTTCACCATTCTTTTCACTTGCCGGATAAGAAGCAATGGGTGCCCATAGTGAATGTTTCTTGCCTTTGTTGGGGCAAAATTCTCTCGCATCACACTCTACTTATAAAATATCACCTCTAATCTGAATCTCTAAATATTCTTTTACTGTATTTTTTGTGCCAAGAGGTCTTAAAAAGAAATTTTCACATTCCTCCTTTGTTGGTAACGAGAAGGCTTTTTCCTGTTCGCCTTTCCCTTTTTTCCTGTTGAGTTCGAATTCTCTTATTAATAATCCGTCAAAATTTAATGTGATATTGACTGCATCAAAACTTTCGTACAAATTTGCAAGTGTTTTGTGAAAAGGAGTTGGGTTCGCATTTAAAATTGCAGGTAATAACCATTCTCGATTAAGTGATTTCCATTTTTCCTTTAAGTCGTCTCTTTCTTGAAAAGCATTTAAGAGCCTTGCCACCGTGCTTCTGTCTTTTTGGTCATTTTCATGAAGTTTCTTCAATGTTTCAAAAAGTTTTTTTATCTCAGGAAACAATGTCTCATAATTATTATCTTTATTAAAAGCTTCTTCAAGTTTATCAACTATGTCATAC
>JAGHBG010000184.1 GCA_021161105.1 Thermotogaceae bacterium
AGTATATGGTAATATATTTACGCAATCGATTGAGTGATATTTTCACAACCATTTTTCAGGGGGTGAGGTTATGTTGAAGAAACTTTGGGTTATCTTGATAGCCACTGCATTGTTTGTATTCTCATTCGGAGCAGAGTATGTGATCAAAGTTGCAACCGTCGGAAGCCCGCAACAGCCACAAGTTAAAGCAGCAGAGGTTTTCAAGGACGTTGTCGAGACTTTAAGTAACGGAAAAATGGAAGTTCAGATCTTCCACTCCGGTCAACTGGGAAATCAGGATACGGAAATGACGATGGTGATGAGAGGAGACGTACAAATAGTTCTTGACACAGGACCAGCCTGGTTCGTTAAACTGGGTGTCCCTGAATTCGGTGTCTTTAACGCAGCATATGTGTTCAAAAGTCTCGATCATATGTACAGAGTTATGACAAGTCCTATGGTACAGGACTTATACGACAAACTCCTTAAAAAAACTGGACTCAGAGTTCTTGATACATGGTACCTTGGCACAAGAGAGCTTGATCTAACAAAGAAAGCATGCCCTGTGTACAAACCGGAAGATCTAAAAGGTGTTAAGCTCAGAATGCCCAACGCCAAGACATGGCTTGATGTAGGAAGGGCCCTGGGAGCCAATCCAACACCAATGGATTTCACAGAAGTTTACCTTGGACTCAAAACCGGTATTATAGATGGGCAAGATAATCCACTCCCAACAGACTACGCCATGAAATTCTACGAAGTTACAAGTTGTATAGTTCTCACAGACCACCTTATTTCCATACTTCAACCCGTTATAAACAACAAATACTGGGAAAAATTACCTGATGAGTACAAGTTTTATATAAAGAAGGGTATGGAAGTTGCAAGATATTACATGAACTACCTTGTTCTTGATCAAGAGGCAAAATTAATCAAATTCTTTAAAGAGCAGGGAATGCAGCTCATTATTCCTGATAAGCAGGCTTTTATAGAAAATGCAAAGAAGTTCTACAGTCAACCTGAATTTGATGAAGCATGGGGCAAAGGAATGTATGAAAAGATTCAAAACTACTGATCATACCTCGTGTGGGGGGATTTCCCCCCACATATTCAGGAGGTTATAACATGAAAAAGTTTTACAAAGCAATTGTGTATGCCATTGATCTGGTTGAAATTCATATAAATGCAATCATTTTTATTACGCTCTTTTTGAGCATGCTAATTCAAATATTTATGAGATATGTTCTTAATAAACCATCTCCATTGCTTCATGAGATTACTATGTATACCTTTGTCTGGACTGTTTATCTCAGTGCAGCACTTGCTCATAGATACAACTCCCATATTAGATTCAATATTCTGTATGATAAATTTCCGAGAAAAATACAATTAGTAATAGACGTTGTATTCGATATCTTTGTAAGTGCACTCCTTGCTATGGCACTTCCTCCTGTTATAAGTCAACTTAAGATGTATAGCTTCATAAAATCTCAAATAACTGAAATCCCATGGACATATCTTTTCATGGTCCTTCCGATTTTCATGGTCCTTGTCCTTATTCACAATGCAAGAAGAATTTATTCCAAATTCTTTGAACTTTTCAAAGGACACTTACCAACCGAGGAGGAAAAATCATGGGATTAATAACATTTTTAATTGTATTTGGAATTATGTTTACCTTAGGATATCCCCTGGTTTTTGCAATGATTGCAGGTGGCATCTTATATTTAATGCTTTCAGGATATAGCCTTGGAGGACTTGTTGATCTCCTTGCAATACATTTTTCCTCACAGGTTGTTTTAATAGCCGTACCACTTTTTGTGTTTACAGCAAATGTTATGAATGATTGTGATATAACAAAGATAATGTTTGGCTTTATAAGAAAAGCTATGGGAGGGATAAAAGGCGGACTTGGTTATGCAAATATTATTGCCAGTGTTATCTTTGCTGGAATGAGTGGTTCAGAAATAGCCGATGTCTCAGGTATAGGAGCCATAGAAATAAAAGCCATGCTCGATGAAGGTTATGATGGAGCTTTTTCCTGTGCTGTAACCGCTGCCTCAGCAACTATCGGCCCTATAATCCCTCCAAGTATCCCTATGGTCATATATTCAATGCTTACAGGAGCATCACTTGGATACCTCTTCCTTGCAGGATTCTTGCCAGGATTTTTATTAGCAGCGGCAGAAATGGTACTTGTTTATATACTATCAAAAGTCAGAAATTATCCTGCTGGAGAAAAAGTGCCATTTTCAAATCTTACAAGATCATTCATGCAGTCTTTTCCAGCACTACTGGCACCTATAATTCTTCTTTGGGGTATTTACGGAGGAATTTTCACCGCAACAGAAGCTGCTGCGGTTGTCGCCGGATATTCTATACTTATTAGTTTTCTCATATATAAAACCCTCGGATGGAAAAAGCTATACACGATCATAAAGAAAACCCTCGAAATGATGGGATACATAAGTTCAATAGTTGCTGCCGCTTACATTGTTACCT
Organism: Thermotogaceae bacterium; assembly: GCA_021161105.1. Taxonomy (GTDB): domain Bacteria; phylum Thermotogota; class Thermotogae; order Thermotogales; family Thermotogaceae; genus JAGHBG01. Next base: position 2,482 of record JAGHBG010000184.1, read on the forward strand.
ACATAAGTTCCATGGAAAGAATTCCAGAAGTCCTTACAAAAATTTTTATCGAATCGGGCTTCCTTTCAAATAAATGGACCTTCCTCCTGAGCGCCAACATCTTATATTTCATTTTGGGAATGTTCATAGATGTATCTATAATTCAGCTTATGGTCATACCTATAATATTTCCATTGGCTCAAAAACTCGGTATCGATCCAGTACATTTCGGTGTAGTTACTACAATGAATCTGATGATGGCACTGGACACTCCGCCCTATGGTCAAACAGGTTTCATAACAAGTGCTATAAGCAAAACACCACTTTCTAAAGTATTCAAAGAAATGCTTCTTTACTGGATACCTGTAGAATTTGCAACTTTGATAGTAGTTACATATTGGCCAGACTTTGTTCTGTTACTTCCACGATTGTTCGGCTATAGCGGATAAGGAGGGAATTTATTTATGCTAAAACTTGTTGCCCCAAATCTTACGAAATTTAACAGGGAAGGAAACATTATTTTGGATGCAGAATACACAAGATTTATAAAATCTCTTATTAATCACGGTGTTGATGTGTTAATGCCCTGCGGAACAAATAGTGAATTCCACACTATGAGCATTGATGAAAGAAAACAACTAATAGAATTCATATGGAGCAATTTTAAAGATAGTGTAGAAATAGTACCACATGTCGGTGCTTCAAGTTTTAAAGAAACAGTAACACTAGCTGATTTTTCCTTTTCATTAGGTATTGGAATAGTTTCTATAGTTGCACCCTATTACTTTAAATACGACGACGATGCTATTGTGGAATATTTTGTTTCTATTGCAAAAATATTCTCCGATAGAAAAATACTTCTTTACAATATACCTGTTTTTTCTGGGAACAGGTTAGAGATCCATCATATATTAAAGATAAGATCCAAAGTTGATAATGTGATTGGAATGAAAGACTCTGATTCAAGGCCATGGATTGCTAGGATTTTAAAAACGGAATTGGGGAATGATTTTATAATATACGGTGGAAATGACAAATTGTTGATCGATTACCTGATAAGAGGAGCTGATGGACAAGTATCAGGAACCGCCAATATATTCCCAAAACTTCTTAAAACTATACTTACAAGTTACGAAAATAAGAATTTCGAAAAAGCTTCAAAGCTTCAGAATATTCTTGATGAGGTCGTTGATAAAATATCAGGTTATAAGGCTTTCGTTGGAGCA
>JAGHBG010000075.1 GCA_021161105.1 Thermotogaceae bacterium
AAATTATCCAAACTTCAAAATCTAAAATTAATGCACGATTTTTATTTGAAGTTGATAAAAGCTTTCTCTGAAGTTTATGATGCTTTTAAGAAAATAAAAGAAGAGTATGTTGAAAAATATAAGAATATATTCGAAGAGAAATTTTTCGATTATATAAGCAGGATGTTCGAAGAAGATGAAGTGCAGTTCAATGTAAAAGAAGATCTTGGTGTTGAAATATTTCTTCCTTCAGGAAAAAGCGGTACTCTGGATTTCTTGAGCAGGGCTACGAGAGACCAGATAGAACTCGCATATAAATTGGCTCTTTATGACACAATGTTTCCTGATGAAAGTCAGCCTTTGGTAATAGACAACGCGCTTGTCAGATATGATGAAAAAAGGTTGAAGAAAGCTATAAAGCTTTTAAAGGAGATTTCAAGCAAGAGGCAAGTAATTTTTCTTACAAGCGATAAAAGAGTAGCATCTATAATAAAGAATAAGAATGTCATGAAAATTTAAGGTCTTCTGGTTTATCTACATCCATAAAGCAGCCCGGTTCTTCTATATAAACTTTTTCCACAAGCTGAGGGTGTTTGTTTATAATTTGCTTGAAACCTTTGTCGCCATAGAGATTTTTTTTGAAATGAAAGGCCTCCCTTTTAATCAATGTTGGGAAACCTTTTCCGTACTTATCTGAGTAAGGGTACAAAACAAGCTTATTGGTTCTCGCCGCAGCTTCTAAGATTTTTTTAACACATTCATCTTTAATAAAAGGCATGTCTCCTAAGAATATCAAAAGATAGTCACATTGCCTTTTTTGTGCCTCACTTAGAGCGATTGAAACAGATTGCGAAATTCCCTCTTTGTAATGCATATTCAAGATCACGTCTACATCTAACTTTAAGGTGTTTTTTGATACCACAAAAACTTCTCCGAATTTCCTGGCTATGTCCACAACCAGTTCAAGGAGAGTTTTGCCGTTTATCTTTTCTTTCAATTTGTCCCTTCCATATCTTTTGGATTCACCCGATGCCAAGATAGCACAACATACTCTCATACCATATAAATTTTTCTATCGAGTGTGGAGAGAACTTCTACTCCATCTTTTCTCATTATTACATCGTCTTCTATCCTTATTCCAAATTGTCCTTCAAGGTATATACCAGGTTCTATAGTGAAGACAACTCCTTTAACAATTTCTTCCTTTCCCATTGGGCTTATTCTTGGTGATTCATGTATCTCAAGACCAACACCATGTCCAAGGCCGTGTCCAAACTCTTTTTTATATCCTTTACTTTCTATGTACGTTCTTGCAATTGCATCTATCTCCTTTCCTGTCATACCAGGTTTTGCCTCTTTTATTGCTTTAATTTGTGCATTAAAAACTATATCATGTACCTTTCTAACTTCGTGGCCAGGTTCTCCAATTGCCACCATTCTTGTTAAATCGGAATGATATCCTTCGTAAACACACCCAAAATCAACTACAATGATGTCACCGTCCTCTATTACTTTATCGGAAGCTATACCGTGAGGAAGGGCTGATCTTGGGCCAGATGCTAAGATAGTTTCGAAGCCTGCTCTTTCAGCTCCATAAACTTTCATTCTATATTCAAGGTAAGCAGCTATTTCTTTCTCAGTTTTACCTTCTTTTATGAAGTCAAGCATATCGAGAAAAGCTTTTTCAGCAATTTGTATAGCTTTTTTTAGTTTCTTCACTTCCGTTTCGTCTTTAACCATTCTATGTTTTTTGATTATGCCGTCCACTTTACCAAATTCGACATTTCCTAACTTTTCAGAAAGTTTTTCAAAAAAGTCAACGGATATTCTTTCTTTTTCTATCGCGATTTTTTTCAGTCTTTTATCATTTATAATGTCTGCTAAGAATTCATGGAAAAATTTATTTCCTCTGAATTCTAATACTTTCATACCTGTCTGCTTTTTTGCCTGTTCAGTGTACCTGGGATCTGTTATGAATATTTCTTCATCTTTAGTCAAAAGAAGGGCAGCGAATGTTCCACTAAAACCCGTGTAATAAATTATAGAAGGCTTTGAAGATCCTTCTATGTTTACAAGAAGAACTGCTTCAGCTTCTGATTCCTCAAGTAATCTTTCTCTTCTCTCTTTATAATTCATTTTTCCCCCTCCTTATTTAATTGGAAAAGCTAAGAGTCCCACAGCAACATACGGGGTTTTCCCATACTTGGTGAAATTCACTATTTCCCCATGAATAACAAGACTTGTTGAACTGCCACCATCAAAGCACATAGCACTTACATAGCCTTTTTGAAGAAGAAATTCAACCATCTCATCGTAATTCATGCCTGGATGAGAGCTATCCTGTTCTATGACAATGAATGACAATCTTTTCCTGCTTTTTAGGGCTACAATGGTTCTTGGCGCTCTTGCAAAAGGAATTCCCCCGCTGTACCTTAACTTCTCGCTGACGGAATCAGGTAAAGGTTTTCCGCCGCTTATCAAGAATGGTCCACCTTCGATAGCTTGCATTATATTCAGATCGAAACTTGTTTGTATAAGTATCCTGGCAGGAGTATTTTCTTTCACATCATACAGGAAATCCTTGAACTTGCTGGCAATTGATAGTAAATATTCACCATTATCCAGAGGGTATTTATAACCAAATTTTTCTACGAAACCATTCTTGATAAGGATATATATTTTGTCCTTTTCCTCTGGAATCTTCTTACCGAAGTCCTTTGTGTACATTAAGACTTCACCTTTTGCGATGGTGTTAATTCCCTTTATATAAAGCAAGGTATCTCCAAGCTGTACATCAACTTCTACATTCATTCTTTCTATATACGCTTCTCCTTCGTCAGTTATGAAAAATATTGGCCTTCCGCCGTAGGGAGCAGAAAGTGGCACACCATTTCTTATTAAAAGACCAATGATCATGCCGCTTTTAGGGTCGAAATAACTGGCATTTACACCAGCCAGGGAACCGGTTCTTTTAACCATTGAGTCAACATTTTCCAGACTTCCAATGCCATTTTCTGCGATTTCTGGAACGAGTCTTATTTTGTTAAGATCAATGTCAAGATAATCGATTATATATTCCTTATTGTTAAAGGTTTCTTTAACTCTTTTCCATACTATTCCTTCATAAACCTTGTATTCACCAAAGAAATCCTTTTCCATAATATCGTTAATTATTATAATTTTATTTTTTTCAACTCTTAAACGTGGGGAAAATCCCTCAGGGGTTTTAAGTTTTAAATAGAGGCTGTTCCCTGAATAAATTCCAAAAATTCCCTGGGGAGGTTCTATTCCGCTTTCAACAGGTTCTATCAATACCTTCAAAGTATCATCATCGACATTCATGGAAACCATATCTTCTGATACAGGTTTATCAAAATTTATTACAAGCATACCACTTTTTTCCTCAAAGCTTAGTACCTTTCTGCTCTTTAATATAGCAGCGTAAGAGCCACGCGGAAGTTTTTTCCATTTAATGCCAGTTATCTCTTCAACAACTGATTTTTTGATGTAAACATCTGTACCAAAGAACAAAGCCCCATTCGGGTCTAATTCCTTTATAAAGTCTATTAATACACCACCTGATGCCATTGCTTCAATTATATGGTCCTCATAGAACATATACAAACTTCCACTGCTCGGGTTCCCCCCAATTTCAAATCCAAGGGGTTTGAGATCCTGTACTCGAAAGTACAAATCACCATTCTTGTATACGGATTTTACCTCATATATGCTATTTGATATTATGATTGAGTTTGAAAACAAAAATGCTGCTATAAAAACCAGAAATGTGATTAGTAGAAGCCTTTTCATGCTTAGCTTATCACCTCGTAAATCATTGGAAGCTTTTTCGCAGGTTCTTCGGCTATTGTATAAGCTTCTTTTATCGTTTTAATTGCTTCACTCACACGAGATTTTTTGGAGATGAATATTGTGGCTAATGATTCTCCTTTTTCTACTTTATCTCCTATCTTTTTCATAACTTTTATTCCAACAGAAGGATCAATTGTGTCTTCCTTGTTGATTCTTCCTGCGCCCAGTAATATAGAAGCTATTCCTATTTTTTCGGTATCTATGTCTTTTACATAACCCGTTTTCTCTGACTTTATTTCTAAGGTTTCTTGAGATATTGGCAGGTATTTTTGTGGACTGTCGATAACTCTTTCGTCTCCTCCTTGCGCTTTTATAAGATCCCTGAATTTTTCGAGACCTTTTCCATTTTTAAGGTTCTCAAGCAGTGCATTTTTGGCTTCTTTTTCGCTCATTTTTCCTGAGAGCCTGACCATGTATGAGGATATTTCTATACATAGTTCGAAAAATTTTTCATCGTAATTTCCTTTCAAAAATTCTATTGCCTCAAGGACTTCAAGAGAGTTTCCTACATAGATTCCAAGCGGTTCTTCCATATTTGTGATAAGTGCCACGGTGTCCTTTCCGTGAGCTTTTCCTATTCCTACCATGGCTTCGGCAAGTTTTTTAGCCTCTTCAATGGTTTTCATGAAAGCACCGCTTCCAGCCTTAACATCAAGCACAAATGCATTGGCTCCACCGGCTAACTTTTTGCTCATTATACTTGATGCTATTAGAGAAATTTCATCCACTGTGGCGGTTGCATCTCTCAAAGCATATATTTTCTTATCTGCTGGTGCAAGGTTTGCTGTCTGCCCGGCTATCGCTATTCCGTATTTCTTAACATTGCTTATGAACTCTTCCAATGAAAGAGATGTTTTGAATCCTGGTATCGATTCTAGTTTATCTATAGTGCCTCCTGTATGTCCCAGAGCTCTTCCCGACATTTTTGCAATAGGAACTCCTACTGATGCCACCAGTGGTGCTACAACGAGTGTTGTTTTATCTCCAACACCACCGCTGGAATGTTTATCTACAATCCTCTCGCCTATTTTTGAAAGGTCTATCATATCTCCTGATTTTGCCATTACTTCAGTTAGAATGGCTCTTTCTTCTTTATCCATATGCCTAAAATAGACTGCCATAAGAAACGCAGCCATCTGATAGTCTGGTATTTCACCTCTTACATATCCCATAACCATGAATTCTATTTCTTCTCTATTAAGTTTTCCTCCATTTCTTTTCTTTAAGATCACTTCATAAGGAATCATCTTTGTACACCTCCTGAAAGCTGAGAATATATTTTACAGAGCCATTGCATCGTTCAATTTTTACGGATTCGCCCATAATCTCCATTATATCTTTGATAGTTCTAAGGCCTTCCCCTTCTTTCTCGAGATTTCCGGTTCCTTCAAAAATTATTGAATTGCCTAAAATATACGCTCTTGCACTGCTCTTTGAATATTTGTAGAGATTATCAATGATGTTAAGAAGCACTCTGTATAAGTACTGCTGATCCACATAAACCTCCAGTTTGTCGCAATTTACCTTAAATTGTTCCCACTTGTATAACTCAATAATTTTTTTCAGAACTTCACATACGTTCGTATAATCTTTGATAACTTCAGCAGGGGTTCTTCTTAGAAAGTCATTGATGACATATTTTAATTCTTTCAGAGCCTCTGCTGATCCTTCTTCTATTCTTTGAGCCAGTATTCTTATATCGTGCAAAACCCCTCTTACATAAAGAGGATCTATTCTATATATTTTGAATTTTTCTTCACCAATAACCACTTCTTCAGCAAGCTCCGGATTGAAGTGCTTTGCAGAGTTTGTCAATGGAATCCATTGATTGTTTTCATATTTATAAATAGGAATGTTTATTTCTTCTAAAAGCTTTTTGTAAATTTCTTCACTCATATTCCTCTTTCCCTGGATCGACAAATTTATAACCTTTTCCTCTAACGGTAATTATGTACTTTGGTTTTGATGGATTTTCTTCTATTTTAGTTCTCAATCTTCTTATGTGGACATCTACTGTTCTTGTATCAACGAAATTGTCATATCCCCAAAGTTCTTCAAGAAGTTTTTCCCTTGCAAAGACTTTTCCTTCATTTTCAAGGAGGAATTTTAAAAGATCAAACTCCAGTGGTGTTAAATTAACCTTTTCTCCTCGGACTTTAACTTCATACCTTTCCAAATCTATCTCAATGTCTTTTGCTTTCAGCTTTTTTGGTGTTTCTTTAACTTTTTTGTTGTCCATGTCCATTCTCCGAAAAATAACTTTAACTCTTGTTACAAGCTCCTTTGAACTAAAAGGCTTTGTCACATAATCATCAGCTCCAAGTTCGAGTCCTATTACTTTATCAATTTCATCAGAAAGAGCTGTTAAAAATATCACAGGAACCGTGTGATATCCCTCGGTCATTCTGATCTTTTTTAGAAGTTCTTTCCCATCAAGATCCCCAGGAAGAATAATATCTATTATAAACATGTCGAATTTTTCTTTTTGAGCTCTGTTAAGAGCATCTTCTGCATTTCTAACATAGTCTGCTTCAAATCTTTCATTTCTCAGTGCTCTAACTACCTTGTTAGCTATATCATCGTCGTCTTCAACAACAAGGATCCTTCTGTCCATATTTTATTAACCTCCTCTTTTATTCCCTTTTTTGACTATAAGATAGCCTATGGAAATAAGGATTATAAAGAGACCCAGCATAATGTAAAGTCCCGTGGTGCTTACTATAAAGTTGTATGATTCATCAGAATTCATCTTCCTAACAAAAATATTAAAAACATGTATCAATGATATAGAAAGAACCGCAGCTCCCACACCAATACCGAGCCATTGTGAAACCTGCTTTTCTTTCAAATATGCAAATAGCCCTCCAAGTATACCAAAAATTCCTACTATTGCGAACTTAAAGTACAAAGGGTCCATAAAAGTTATATATTGGGAAATATTGAAACTCTGATCTAAATACGAGTAAAGAAAATATACAACGGCACCGCTTACTAGTGCGCCCACAAAGAAAATAAAAACGTTGTATAGAAGAATCAACCCAAGTCCTCCTGCACCTCCAAATAACCAGAAAGCTATCTGGGATTTTGTTGGGTCTTTCATGACATCTTTCATAAAATCTGAATACTCGCCAGACATTGGGTATAGTAAATAGGCACCAATATAAAATCCAAGTAGAACAATTGCAAGTTTGACAAATATGTTGGTGAGGAAAAGTCCCGCAGCTCCTATTATCAAAGACGGAATCCAGTTGGAGATTACGATTTTAACCAAACTCTCCATAGTCCCCCCCTTTTCATCTATAAATCCTAATTAGCTTTCTTTGCAATTTTCCTTATCCTGAGCTGCCCACAAGCTGCATCTATATCCGTTCCCTTTTCCTGTCTTATTTCCACTTCTATTCCGTTTTTTTCTATAATCTTTTTAAATGCGATAAGCCTTCCTTTAGAT
>JAGHBG010000216.1 GCA_021161105.1 Thermotogaceae bacterium
AAGAGTTGGATTCAAAAAAGCATGGAGTGAGAAAGATTATAAGACGATAATTGAAGTCGCAGATAAACTGCCGGATAAGATAATCCAGGAAGATCCTAAACTCTTAATGTATTACGACAACGCTTGCACACGCCTAGGTGAGGAATAAGCAGCATATGGAAAGGCAATGGTATTGGCTTGAGGAGAAAAAGCAGCCTTGTGTATTACTTGAAGAGAGAAAAATATTTGGATATGCGATGGCAAGAGTATGGCTACCGTCTGAAGGAAAAGTTGTTGATACAACTGCTGGCAATTTGTTGCCAATATCAAGAATGTTGGAATTCTTTAGCGATGATTTCTTATCTTATGTTAGCGCAGCAGGTAAGCTAGTGAATATATTCAATTCCACAGATGTTTTGTTGTCACCCCTTAATTCCTCAATTATTCCTTTGCCACATCAAATCAGGACCGTACAAAGAGCAATTACTGGAGACAGGATAAGATTTCTTCTGGCAGATGAAGTTGGACTCGGTAAAACTATAGAAGCGGGGCTTATAATGCAAGAGTTAAAACTCAGAGGGCTTGTGAAAAGGATATTGATAGTGGCTCCTAAGGGACTTCTAACCCAATGGGAAACCGAGATGAAGCTAAAATTCGCTGAAGACTTCAAACTTATAATTTCTTCGGAATTATCCACAGTTAAAAAGCTGTCTGGCGTGAAGAATGCATGGAAATTGTTTGATCAAGTAATCTGTCCTATGGATTCAGTTAAACCTTTAGAAGGTCGTCAGGGCTGGACGTATGAACATCTTGAAAAATATAACAAAGAAAGATTTCTCGATCTAATCAGTGCAGGCTGGGATCTAATAATTGTAGATGAAGCCCACAAATTGGGTGGAAGCAGCACCCAAGTAGCAAGATATAAGCTCGGTCAAAGACTCTCGCAAGCTTCGCCATATATCTTATTACTTTCTGCAACTCCCCATCAAGGAAAGACAGACTCATTTTTAAGATTGATGTCTTTCCTGGATTCGATTACCTTTTCGAATGAGCAAGAGTTAACGCGTGAGAATGTTTCAGATTATGTTATTAGAACGGAAAAGCGTGCAGCCATAGATATTGATGGGAAGCCTCTCTTCAAAAAGAGAATAACACAGCTTTACCACATTAACTTTGATGAAAGGTATTCGAAGCAAAAGCAATTATATGATGCAGTAACGGAATATGTTAGAGAAGGCTATAACAAAGCGATGAAAGAGAAAAGGAACTACGTAGGATTCCTGATGCTTTTAATGCAACGGCTTGTAAGTTCTTCGACTTTGGCTATAAGCAGAGCTCTCGAAAAAAGGCTCATGGTTTTAGAAGAAGCTCAAAAACCGTTAAGGCTTATAAAAAGAAACGAAATAAACTTTGCCGGTCTGGAAGAGCTTGACCCTCAAGAACAATTCGAATTATTGACTTTGGCTGCTTCCGATGATATTAATGCAGAATCACACCTAGTAGGATCCTTGCTTGAACTTGCAAAGGAAGCTAATAAAGATACGGACGCAAAAGCGAATGCTTTGCTTGAGTGGATTCAACGACTCAGAAGCGAAGAACTTAATCCAGAATTAAAAATTTTGGTTTTTACAGAATTTATAGCAACTCAGGAAATGCTGAAAAGATTTCTTTTGGAAAGAGGGTTTCAAGTAGTAACGCTAAACGGCTCCATGAATATGGAAGAACGTATAAAAGCTCAGAAAGACTTCGAAAAAAACGCACAAATAATGATTTCCACTGATGCGGGTGGCGAAGGGCTCAATCTCCAGTTTTGTCATGTGGTTATAAATTATGATATGCCTTGGAACCCAATGAAAATTGAGCAACGTATAGGAAGGGTTGATAGAATAGGCCAAAAGCATGATGTGAAAGCTATTAATTTCGTTCTTGGTGGAACTGTTGAGCATAGGGTTATCGAAGTTATAGAGAATAAATTAAAGGTCATTTTCGATGAATTCGGTGTAGATAAAACATCTGATATTCTTGATTCAACAGAAGCGGTAGAATTATTCGATGAGCTTTACGCAAGTGCTATAGCAAATCCAGACAATTTTGAAAAAGATGTTGATAATATTCTGGAACGAATCAGACAGCAGATAATCCAGGCAACTCAGAATAATCATATGCTTCCTGCATATGAAATAGCAAATCCTGAAGAAGCTCAGAAACTAGTTCAGCAGCCTGTCAATTACTGGCTCGAACGGGCTGTAATAAGTTATATAACCGCTTATGGTGGAAAAGCTGCTCAAATTGGTGATAACTGGAAAATCCGATATCCTGAAACCGGAAGAGAAGAACTTATAACCTTTGATAGAAATTCTAAAAACCCGGATGCGAAAAAAATTACCTTCAACGATCCATTGGTAACCAATGCAATCGAGAATCTACCAGAACTTTTTGGGGACTTCCACGTTCCTGTCGTATCCTTGGACAATGTTCCAAAAGGATTGCAAGGTGTGTGGTCTCTCTGGAAGGTAGTTGCAAAAGGCAAAGAATGGTCAAAAGAACGGGTGATTCCTGCCTTTGTGAACGATGAAGGAAAAGTTTTTCTCAATTCTGCAATACTTGTATGGGATCGACTTATAGAGGGTAGGTTCAAAATAATGGATTATAAAAGTATAGAAGCCTTTGAACATCAAGTCGAGAAAGAGTTAAGACGGAATTTTGAGAATCTAAAGGCTGAATATCTTTCGGAACGAGAAAAAAACAAAGAACGCAAAAGAGAATGGTTCAAAATACGGCGTCAAATGGTTGAGAGGATAGGGCTTCCTCAGGTTCGCGAACATAGGTTGAAGCAACTGAAACTTGAGATGGAATCCTGGGAAAGCTCACTGAATGATGAGATATATCCAGAACTTAAATTGCTTTTAGCTATAAAGGTGAAAAATCATGCGCAGTAAAAGCTTAAATGAAGTTTTGGCCGATAAAATTCTCTGTGCGGAGTCACAGTTAATAGTTGTAAATGATCCAGATTCTCTTCTTGGTGAGAAGGTATTGGAAAAACTGGAAAACTCTGGATACGCTGTTTTTAATTTTTTGGACCCGATTAGCTTTAGATATCGTTATGAAAGGGATTTTCGAGATAAAAACCCGAAAAAGTTAGTAATAGTCGTTTCCTCTGATTACAATGATCCATACAATCTTCCATTTGATGTACTGAACAAATCAATTGTGCTTGATTTTGAGGTTAGTACATTTTTCCCGAAGCTAAGCAGAACAGCTTTGTTGGATTTGACTCCAGATGAGATTGCAAAATTGTACAAAATAATGGAAGAACCGCGAAATGAGCTCTCTACAAGAGAGACAAGGGAGCTCATTTTGAAACAACTTTTTGACTTCGATTTGAGTAAGAAATACTCTTTAATTGATTTTTTAAGCTGGCTTATGAAGATTCATTATTCGAATATAGTCATAAGGGAAGAAATGGCTAAATTCATTTATGGAAAACTTAAAGATAATCCAGAACTATCGGAAATACCTATAAAAACGCTTATTTTGAGTAAAGACAACTTTTTAGCTTTCCTTCAAGAACGCTGGCCTATGTTTCTTAAAGGAAAAGTAGCAGAATGTGTTTGTGAAGGAAGCAGTATTCCCCTGGAATATCCAGGACCCTACGATATTCCATTTGACCATCCTGATTTGAAGATTTATATTGATACATTCTTTGCTGAAGGATTACTCGAACCTGTTCCTGTAAATGACCCCGGGCGTTTCGAAGATTCATGGATATCGTTTGGAATCGACACTGAAGAGTCGGAATGTCAAAGATTCAGAAAATTATTAGAGATTGTTCGGAAAGAAATGCCATCCACAGATTCCAATTTTAAAGAATGGACATCTCTTGCCTGGCGTCTGGCAGAGCTTTCTCTTCATATCTATTTATCTTCCGCTTCAAATGAGGAAAGAGAAAAATTTTTAGAATTACAGAAAGAAATTGATAAAAGATTTCTGGGGTGGGTATTAAGAAAGTTTAGCAGCCTATTAACCCTTATAAGCCGTTACCCTGTAACTGTACAAAATGTTCTACCACAGGTGAGAAAAAGGTATGTTGAAAAGAAAAAGGTGGCTCTAATTGTAGTAGATGGGATGTCAATCCTTCAATGGTTAACATTATCAAAACATCTAAAAGAGCACAGGCAAATATCCCAGAGGGGTATCCTAGCTTTTATTCCAACTTTGACTTCTGTTTCAAGAAAAGTTATATTCTCAGGAAGATTACCCATGTATCTTGGCAATGTGCTTTCTACATCAGGTGAAGAGAGATTATGGAAAGAAGCGTGGTCTGATATTGTACGCAATTCTGAGATAGTCTATCTCAATGAACCAGGCAAAAAACTTCTCAAAAGTGTTGAAGAATCACTCCGTAAAAATGTCAGAGTTCTTGGAATAGTGATAAGAGAACTTGACGAAATAATGCACGGAGAGATTTTAGGAATAGAAGGTCTTATTTCCGCTACAAAGCTATGGTATAACAGAGGAATTTTGAAAGATTTGTTGAAACTCCTTATTACTAATGATTATCATGTGATACTAACCTCAGATCATGGTAATGTACTTGCCAGAGGCATCGGGAAACCATCAGAAGGTGTTGCCGCCGAATCAAAGGGCGAAAGAGTTAGAATATATAAAAATGAATCACTCAGGCAAACTGTACACAGCAAATATCCTGAAGCTATTGCCTGGAAACCAATAGGGTTACCTGAAAATTTCTTTCCACTTATAGCTGGAGGAAGAACTGCATTTGCAAATTTTGATGAAGAAACCGTTTGTCATGGAGGAACTACTGTTGACGAATTAATAATTCCATTTGTTGAGTTGTGGAAAGGGTGATTAACTTGAATTCGAAAATGATTGGATTTGATAGGCAACTTAAAAAGGAATGGCTTGACCTTGTGGTTGAGATGCTTCATGATGGAGAAACTCGTGATAAGGTAACAGAAGCTTTGAACAAATACATGGCAAACGACCTAAAGGGTAAAGAGGCAATTAGAAAAACAAGGCTTGTTATCAATAGGATATGGTTTAACCCTAATTCTCAACTTGAATTTTTAAGACATTCTGCACTGGGATTATTTAATGAAGCTCGTGCAGAAAATGCTACATCGATTATTCATTGGGGAATGTGTATCGCTTGTTATCCGTATTTCAGAGATATCGCAAGAATATGTGGAAGATTAATCAACCTTCAAGGGTATTTCAAACGTTCTCAGGTGAGACAAAGAACAATAGGGATTTGGGGAGAAAGACCGGTAGTTAAAAGAACTGTAGATCATGTGATTCAAACGATAATATATTGGAATTTGGTTAAGCAAGAAGAGGCTACCGATAAATACGTTGTCTCAGAATTAGAACGAATAAAAAATACGAAATTAGTAAACTGGTTAATTAAGGCATACTTAGTAAGTAGAGAAAGCAAAACAGCATCCATTGATGATATTCGTAACGATCCTGTTCTGTTTCCCTTCTCCATTGACATAAATATTGATAATCTTCTAATAAATAAAGAAATTGAGCTTTTCAATCAAGGACTCAAAAGTGAAATATTGATATTGCGAACTATTGATCATACCGATAGCGGAATAACTTGATGTGTAAAGTTTGATTTCAATATAGGGGTGAGACACCTTTATTTGATATCTGTCTCCATATATACCCCATGTTCAAAAGAGGGTTTGAGAGAATTCATCTCTGAACACATATTCCTCCTTAAATAAAGTGTCTAGAGATAATTCCACAATACAATCGCCTTATTTAAGATTTTTACAATAGAACGTTTCTCTTCATGATAGAATTTGCATGTTGAAAGGCTTGTAAAACAATTCACACCGGAATCCCGGTTAGATATCAGGAGAGATTATATGGCGAGAGACCTCACTAAGGGAAATTTGTTTAAAGGGCTTCTCGCTCTTTCTTTGCCTACAATGATAGGCTTTTCCGCTC
>JAGHBG010000012.1 GCA_021161105.1 Thermotogaceae bacterium
CAAGAAAACAACATGATGAATTAGTTCAATTACAGCTGCTAATGAAAATTTCTCAGACATAATAAATTGCAAGTTTACAACATCTACCAATTTTTACGATATTTACGATATTCATTTTTCACCATTTTTAATCACTTTTTTAAAATTTTGCTTCAAGAAATACCTTCTCATCTTTTCGTACGAGTCTTTATATTCTTCTGCATATTTTACCATGTTGTTGATCTCTAAAATGACTATACCCGAAAATCCTTTTTCAGCTATAATTTTCGAGATTTTGGAAAATGGTATTTCTCCATAACCTATAGGTAAATGAAGATCACCCACGCCATACATTAGTCTAAAGCCTTCAAAATCTGGAAAATCTTTAAACAGTTCCTGAGCACTCCCAAACGTGTCGCTAACGTGCAATTCTACTACATATGGCATGGCTTTCTCAATTGCCTTTAAATAATCCCAACCATGATAGTTGGAAGCGATGTAAAGATGTGCTACATCCAGAGTCATTTTTACATTAGGGTGATTCACAGCATCTACTATCTCTAAAACTTCATCAATATGGTGCTCTGGAAGATTTTCCACGCCAATAATCAGATTATTTTCTGCAGCAAATACCGCAGCCTCCTTTAAAGCTTTTATTTCAGCCTTCTTCTGTTGTTTCTCAGAATAATCGATTACATCGGTACTTTTCCCACAATGGTAAACCACAACCTCTGCACCAATTATCCCAGCAAATTTTATACTTGCCACAAAAACTTTTTTGTGTAATGGATTTGTTAATCTTCTAAGATTGACAACATCCGGAGCATGCACAGTGTATTTGAAATTGAATTTGGATAATATATCTTTAACTTTTTGCACCCGCAATGGTATAAGTTTGCCTTTCATTATAACATCAAGACCAGCCGGGGGAATTTCTACATAATCAAAACCAATTCCCTGAAAAAAGCTTAACTCTTCTTCAAGCTTTGAAAGGGATCCACTTATCCTGTGTGTGTCAATATTCACTCCCAAACCTTTAATCATTCAAGATCACTCCTCTTTATGTTTAGTTAGTTTATATTATCAACTCTTCTGTTTCTGAATCAAATATGTGAATTTTTCCATGTTGAAGCTTCACAAACACTTTTTCATCTTTCTTGATGTTTACTTCATCTTCCGCAAATATTTTTATTAATTCTTCCGTTCCTATGACTTTTAGATTGATTATTAAATCTCTTCCCAAAGGTTCCAAAACATAAACATAAGCCCAAAATCCCATGTCAGATTCTTTTTGATCAATTTTTGCATCTTCCGGTCTGAAGCCCAAAATGAATTTCCCCGAATTTTTGCTTTCTTCGATTTTTTTAGCAACATCTTCTGGTAATTCCAAACGCAGATTCTCCGAGACCAAAAACGCTTTCCCTTTTTCTTTAATATAGTCCAGGTTTCTTATAAGATTCATAGCAGGATTTCCAATAAATGTGGCAACAAATATATTCTTTGGCTTTCTATAAACTTCATCCGGTGTTCCATATTGCATTATTTTTCCTCTGCTGAATACAACTATCCTCGACGCCATAGTCATAGCTTCTGCCTGATCATGTGTTACATATACCGAGGTTATTCCAAGATCTTCTTGCAACTTCTTTATCTCCGCTCTCATCATCATTCTAAGTTTTGCATCAAGATTAGATAACGGTTCATCGAACAGCAAAACTTTTGGTTGTTTAATTAACGCTCTTGCCAGCGCAACTCTCTGCTGCTGTCCTCCACTTATTTGGCCAGGTTTCCTATCAAGCAGGTTTTCTATCATTAATTTTTTAGCCACATCGTGCACCCGTTTTTTGATTTCGTTTTCTTCCATCTTTTTTGCTCTAAGTGGAAAAGCAATATTTTCATATACGGTCATATGGGGGTAAAGAGCATAATTCTGGAATACCATTCCAATTTCTCTGTATTTAGGTGGAACATTATTCATTAACTGATCGTCAAACCAAATTTCTCCTCCTGTCGGCTTGTAAATGCCCGCTAACATAAGTAGTGTAGTGGTTTTTCCACATCCAGATGGGCCAAGAAGAGCCACAAATTCTCCATCTTTAACTTCAAATGATATATTATCAACAGCTTTTACCTTCCCAAAGTATTTTTTCAAATTAACAACCCTTATAGTCGGCATTAGCCTTTCACACCTCCAATTGTAAGCTTGATCATATATTTACTAACAAAGAAGAATAAAATAATCGTAGGAAGTGCATAAAAAACTCCCACTGCAGATAAAAGGCCGTAATCTGCAAATCTGAAGTCACCTATAGTTGCTTTCACATATTTTGATAGAGTCCAGAATTCCTGAGAGAAAATAAAAGTATTGATGAAAATAAATTCAGACCATCCAGACAAGAAAGCAAAAACGGCTGTTACAGCTACTCCAGGTTTCACAAGCGGCAATATTACCTTTCTCCATACTTGAAACCTCGAATAGCCATCAACAAGCCCTGCCCACTCCATTTCCCACGGTATACCATCGTAAAAACCTTTCATAACCCATGTTGCCCATGGCGTTTCAAGTGAAGCCTTAAGAAGTATTATTCCCCAGAGGTTGTCCAGTAAGTTCAAGTATTTTAAAACATAATAAATAGCTACCATGAGAGAAACAGAAGGAAACGCATGAAGAACAAGTATGAACTTCATCATGGAAGTTCTTCCGGGAAAATCGAATCTTGATAGTGCATATCCCCCCATACTCGTCATAAATACTTCAAATAGCATAACCATAATCGCAACAAATGCTGTATTGAGTGTTGTTTTCCATATATTTGGATAACCCTTTATTTCACTCCAGAGAAATCTCCAATTTTTAACGGTAAGCTGCGTCGGAATAAAACC
This sequence comes from Thermotogaceae bacterium, assembly GCA_021161105.1. Classification (GTDB taxonomy): domain Bacteria; phylum Thermotogota; class Thermotogae; order Thermotogales; family Thermotogaceae; genus JAGHBG01. The sequence goes on from JAGHBG010000012.1 coordinate 2,863, forward strand.
TTTCATGTCAACACTGAACGACCTGAGAATTAGCCAAAAGTAGCTTAAAATTATTGGAGAAGTTATTGCAAACATGATTAATATAAAAAGAAAAATTCTTATTTTATCCGCATTCCTCTGATAGAAGCTCAACCTCATACTAATCAACCTCTACTTTCGGTTTTTGCATAAGGTCTTCAAATTTAAACATTTTCAAATACAGCCACGCAAAAACTATACCTATTATCACTAAAATAACAGATAAAGCTGCACCATAACCAAACCTATAATTTGAAAATGCCATATGGTAGGTGTAAAGTGCCCACACTTCCGTTCTAAACGTTGGTCCTCCATTAGTAATAATTAAAATGTATTCAAAAGATGTAAGTAGCGACAGTGTTTGATACGCCGTAACAAAGAGCAACTGCCATTTGATAAGGGGCAACGTTATTTTTCTCGTTATCATCCACCAGCTTGCACCATCTATGAGAGCAGCTCTGTAATAATCAGTCGGTATCGCCTTAATGGCGGCAGTGAAAATCAACATTCCCATAGACGCTCCTATGAAACCATTTGCAACTATTATCATCACCATAGGAGCTTGATGAAGCCAATCTTGAGGAGGCATCCCCATTTGTGCCCTTATAAAATTTACAAGCCCGTGTTCAGTTGGGTCAAATATCCACAACCATAAAATACCGTATACAACCGATGGTGTTAACCTTGGAAGCATCCACAAAGTTCGGAAAAAGCTCCCCCATCTATCAGGCATTGAAGTTGTTAAAAGTGAGATAAGAAGCGCACAACCAACATTGAATAGTGCGAGTGTTGTAAAAGTATATATAAGTGTATTCAAAAGCACCTTTGGGATGACAAAATCAATAGCTATATCCTTAAAATTCCCCAACCCTATAAAATCCCATCGAAAGGTGTAATCCATATTCGTAAAAGACAAAATAGCTGTCAAAACCACAGGAATAGCAAAAAATATGACCACTAATACTACCATTGGCGTTAAGAAAATCCAAACTTTTCCTTTTCCTTTCATAATGTATTCACCTCGTTGTTATGCATGATCAATACAATCAATGGGGGGAACAACCCCCCAAAACTTTCCCTGCTTTTTCACTTCTCAACAATAATTACTTTGTCCTTTAACTGATTCTTAAGTCTGCTTGATACGAGCTCTATAACTTTATCTGGAGTCTTACCAGACTCTGCCCACTGTATTCCCTCAAAGATTATAGTATTAAACAAATCAAAATCTGCATCATTCGGTATAAATCCAGAGTATGGAAGAATCTTTGTCCCTTCCATCATGATAAAATCTTTCTTGTATTCTGGAAGAACCGTTTCTTGCCACCTTATTGGCAAGTGGCCACTTTGAACATCATGCTTCATATTAAGCTCTGGAGCTGTTGCCAGTGTAATTAGGAGAAATGCAAGCTCTTTGTATTTACTGTGAGCTGGTATCATGTACACAACCGGGTGAGATAGTGTGTTTGGTCTCCCTCCATATCTGCTCTTTGGAAATGGCGCTACCAGGAACATTTTTTCAAGCTCTTCTTCAGTTTTTCCATAATCTCTCTTCCACTCTGCCCAATTCCAGGTTCCACCCATCCAGGCTAATACCTTTCCAGAAGTTACATCCTTATGGACAGAACCCCACGGCGTTCCTATCATGCTCTTTGGCGTTATTTTCCAAACATTTGTAATTTTGTAGAAGAAATCATAAACCTTGTACATCTTCTCCTTATTGAAGACGAATTTTGCACTATCCTCATCATAGAAATCTGCGCCAAAGCTTGTAAAGATCTGGAAGTAGTCAATTCCCTTTTTAGGTCTGTGATAAAGTCCCCAGCTTACGTATCCTTTCTTTACAGCTTCCTCAGCTATGCTCACAAAATCCTCAAGTGTGAATTCACCCTTTGCTATTTTTTCTGGCAGAGCTTCTATTTCTTCATCCGACCAACCAAGTTTCTTCAGCACAATCTTGTTAATATAAAATGGACGTGCTTCGGTGTCTTGAGGAATTGCATATATTTTCCCCTTGTACTTTACTGAGTCCCAGAGGGATGGGATTATATCATAGTAGGTTTCATCCCAGTACCTTTTTACAAGATCATCAAGTTGAGCTAAATATCCGGCTCTTGCCCACGCACCGAGGTCATCGTGACCAGAACACAAAATATCAAACTTTTGCTTTGACTGAAATCCAAACAGTACTCTTTGCTTAAACTCAGACCAATCGGTTGTATCGAAGAATCCTTCTACCTTAATTCTTATATCCACTCCAGCGTCTTCAAACATTTTGTTGAGCCTTTCTGCAGCTGCTTTCAAATTGTCGAATCTATAGAAAGACGGATTGTCGGGACCGACTGTCCAGGCAGTAATGGTAATCTCTCCTGCAAAAATCAAAAGAGACGCGACTAAAAGAATTGCCAATAGAACCTTACGCATAATACCACCTCCCCGCAGTTTTAATTAAATATAACCCCAGACAACTCACCTTCCCACGGTTGCCCGGGCCACAAAATTCATTTCGCCGCCAAAATTCCTCTTCAAAAGATGAAGTCACAAACGAATTTCCTTGCTTGGATCTGTTTACTGTCCAACCTTTAAAGTGCTCTTCACAAAATAATTGTATACCACCGAAAAAATAAATTCCACTATAATACATGGCTAACATATATATCCGCCTCCATCTTTATACGCAACTTTATCCACATTTTTCCAGAAATCATATTCATATTGTTAAACACATAGTTTGCAATAATAATACTCATTTCATTACTTCCTCAAGTTTCACTGGCCTTTTTTCTTTTAGGGACTTCTTTGCGGCATAACCAAGAACCAACGCCATCTTGCCATCCTCGCCGCTTACTGCAGGAGGCTCGTTGTTCATTACGTTTTTAACAAACGTTTTCAACTCTTCAAAATAGGCTTCTTTATACCTTTCCAGAAAGAAATACAAATACTTAGAAGTGTGATCCCCTGATACATCAGTTATTGCGACGGTATTCTCTCTTACATTGTCAGCAGATGCCTTACCTTTCGAGCCAAAAACCTCCAACCTTTGATCATAACCATACACAGCTTTCCTTGAATTATCGATGATACCCAGTGATCCATCTTTGAACTTCAAGGTAACAATAGCTGTGTCTACATCACCCACCTTTGCTACTTCTTCATCAATCAGAACAGACCCCGTTGCAAAAACTTCTTCAACCTCTTTTCCCATTATGTATCGAGCCATATCGAAATCATGGATGGTCATATCCAGGAATATTCCCCCAGACACCTTTAAATACTCAATTGGTGGCGGCTCAGGATCACGACTTGTAATTTTGAGAACTTGCGGTTCTCCTATTTCTCCTTTCTCAACGACTTCTTTAACTTTCCTGAAATTTCTATCAAAACGTCTATTAAACCCTGCAAAAAGGATTACTTTATTCTTTCTGGCTGCTTCTATCATCCTATTTACATCTTCCAAATTCAGCGAAAGGGGCTTTTCACAGAAAACATGTTTCTTTGCCTCTGCACAGGCAATAACCAAATCCGCATGAGTATCAGTGCTGGAACACACAAGAACTGCATCAATTTGAGGATCTTCTATAAGCTCATAAGGATCCTTATAGGCTTTTCTGACACCCAACTTTTTAGCCATATTTTTCAAATGATCTTCCCTTACATCAGAAACAGCGTAAAGTTCAACATCAGAAAGCTTTTTAATGTTTTCAGCATGAATCGTTCCTATCCTCCCAAGACCAATCACACCAAGCTTCACGTTACCATCCCCTTAAGATACTTGACTTTCTTCGCGAACTTCCAATAACCTTTGTGGTATCTTCGACATTTCATTTGATCCTTGGTCATCACAGCGATATCTCATCTTCTAACTGTTTTAGGAATCTTATTGCAGCAGTTGCTGCCTCTTTAGCATCTTCTGGTTTTGGAAGACTCTCAACTGTTACGAATCCTTTATAGTTAATGTCTTTTAAGGCATGAAATATCGCTTTGAAGTTTATATGTCCAAAACCCGGAGCCCATCTATTACTATCTGCCACATGGAAATGCTTTAACCAATTTTTTGACTTTACGATACTCTCTACAGGGTCTCTTTCTTCTATATTCATATGGAATGTATCAAGCAATAGTCCTAAGTTCTCGCATTTCATATCCTCTATAAATCTTATAGTTTCTTCAGCTGTATTCAAAATATCTGATTCATATCTATTCAAAGGTTCTATCACAATGTACACATTCTTAGATGCTGCAAATTCACACACTTTCTCCATGGAATCTCTGAGAATATCCAATGCATTTTCCCTGCCTTCCGCCTTACCACGTATCAATCCAACTATTACAGTTGTATCTATTAGACGTGCAACCTCCATATGCTCTTTTAGCCTCTCTATAGCCTTTTCTCTGATTTCTCTATCATTATGAGATAAAGATAAACCTTCAGCCAAATATGCCATTCCCGTGCCTATAGCGGAAACCCTCATATCAAATTCACTCATTGCCTTTTCAAGAACATTTACAGGAAAATTTTTTGGATCCCTTATGGCAATTTCGACAGCATCGTATCCTAAATCCTTTGCCAACCTAAAGTTTTCGAACACATCTCCTCTAAAAGTCAACGCATCAAAGTTTTCATCAGGAAGACCTATAACTATTGAATTTCTCAACTTTATCACCCCGTATAAGGTCCCGCTTTTTGAAGTTTCTTTGTCACTATTTCAGCAACTTTTTTTGTTAACTTCTCGTAATCATTTTCTTTATTCCTAAGACAAAGATATGCTGCAATACAGGTGTCCCCTCTTCCTGTTCTTCCTTTTATACTGTACTTGCCAAACTCAGCAAAAAAGTTTTGCCCATTTCTCCTTACAAAAACACCACTGTTTTGTGTCAATACGATCTCGGACGGTCCCATTCTTTCAACTGTTTTTAGAATCTCTTCAGGGTCTTCCAAACCTGTTAGAAACTTCCCTTCTTTTATGTCGAGCTTAAAGACATCCACATGCTTTAGTACATCCTCAAAATTTGATGGAACTCTGTAATACATCTCTCCATTATCCTTCACATTTCTTAAGAAACCCTGTGCATCAGTGCTCAAAATAACATCTATTTTTTTTAACTCTACCAGCAAATCTTCCAGAAATTCCCCATACCATAGTGGCGTCACATGCACAAGTTTTGAAAGAATATTTAGATCTTCCATCTTAAAACTTTCTGCCTTTGAAATCATCCTGCTTATTCTTTCATCCGGATTTGTGCTGGGATATACATTCTCTATACTCGTTGTAGAAGCTGACTTATTCCATATTACATGTATTCCGAAATCTTCAAGACCTTTGAACAAAATTCTATCTTCCTCAGCGACTTTTGTTATCACGACACATTTACATCCTAAAGATTTAGCGGTGAAGGCGCCATAATAGACGCCCCCACCCGGAATAACCTCCTTTTTCCCTGACGAAAAAATGTTGATATCTTTTGATAAATGACCCACAAATGTTATGTCATAACCAGTTGTTCCCTGCAGCATATAATGGCCTCCATCCCGGTTCAAAAGGTTTCTTCAACAAAGCTTCCAATTCTTCTTTTGGCCTACATGACATTTCTTCAGCTGCTGGCAGCTTCCATGGAGGGAATCTATTCATAATATCGTTTACGAGCTTTTCCATGTAATCCAGAAGTGCTTCCACACCTTCCTTAGCTTTTTCAGCATCTGCAAGCGTAGCCTTCCCTACAACTCCTTCCGGATATGCTTTAACTTCTATAGGACCCCCTCCAACATGCCCATACCATGCTATTGGCCTGTGGAGAAGATTTCCTGCCTTGTCTATATGACCTTCTGGCAAATATCCCCTTGGAGTTGTATCAACAGCCCATTCTTGATGCATAAACTCCGGAAATAAAGCCAGACTCCATGAGCTTTCAACTTCATCTGCATGTATGAAAGGAGTTTCATAAGGTCCTCCTTCATCTTTCGTCTTGAATTTATCTTGGATAGCGTGATACCAATTCAGATTGACAATGACCGCTGGAACCTGAAAGATTTTTGCAAATTTGTGTATTGCTACAGGTATAACAAATTCCTGTCCATGACCATTCAGTAATATTTGCTTTCTAAATCCAGTATTCCAAAAACCTGCCATCACACTTACAAGAAGGTCAATAAAGACTTCATCTTTTACAGGAATTGTTCCAGGCATTCCGATATGGTGGTAAGGATGATATCCAAACCAAATAGGTTCAGACACTGTACACCCTGTTACTTTAGCCACTTGCTCAGCCATCCTTGTTACTAAAAAAGTATCTTCACCCGTTGGAGCATTGTCTCCATGATTTTCCGTACTTCCAACGGGTATGATTATAAGGTCACACTTATCCAATCTTTCTCTTATCTGCTTCGCTGTCATTGTTTGAAAATATATTTCATTTGGTTTTTCCATATTCCCTCCATCCGGTGGTATTTTCCATTTACTCATAACTCTCCGCCCCCTTTCCCCAAAACTTAATGTGTGTTTCATACAACTATCTATTTTCAGACATTAAGCCATGTAACTTTAACTAAGCTTTTATCCGTTTGAAGCCTCTTAATGTATTCGGGAATTTCCTCGAGTGATACCATCTTTGAAATAATTTTTGTCATATCGAGACCCGATGCCATCATGTTTATCACTCGTGGGAAAGTCCCATGTCCGGAATGACCCTGAGAACCTACTATCCTTGCTCTTTTTACCTGATAAATCTCAGGAGTAATGGGCACCTTTACATCTGCCCTTGCAACAATCACAACTGTTGCGTTTATTCCTCTTGCCCTCCACAAAACTTCTTCAAGACCGGGCCAAATTATATGAGGTACCCCCGTTGCTTCAAGGTAAAGTTGAGCTCCCCAACCTCCGGTATACTCCAGAACCTTTTCTACGAAATTTTCTTTGGTGGGATCTATGGTAAAATCAGCACCAAGTTCTTTCGCCATATTTCTTCTTATTTCTGAAGGCTCAGAAAGAATTACTTTTGCTCCCCCTGCATGCTTTAAAATCGCTACTGCAGCAAGTCCAATTGGTCCTCCTCCCATTACAACAACGAAATCTCCTGGTCTTATACCGCCTCCTCTTTCTATAACTGCATTGTAAGCAACTGACGTTGGTTCCACCAAGCTTCCAAGAAGGAACATTTTTTTCTCATCTTCGACAGTTGCTTCAATTTCCTTAAGGCTCCATAAATACTTTGCATCAACCTTCACATATTTTGCAAAAGCCCCGTTAATGTCAAATCCAATTTCTCGCAGATGCTCGCAGTGATTTGGAAATCCGTCAGCACAGTGTCTACAATGTCCGCACCAGAACATTTCCTCAGAAGTTACTGGTTCACCTATCTCAAATCTTTTTCCTGTCCTCTTGTTAATAGCTTCAGGTCCTGCTTCTACTACAACCCCAGAGAATTCATGACCTAAAACAACGGGAAAACCTGTAAGCCCTGGATAGAATATGTAACCTTCTTCATCAGCCTGTGCCATATGAACATCACTTCCGCATATTCCTGTAGCTTTGACTTCTATTATTACTTCTGTAGGCTTCTCTATCTTGGGTTCTGAAACTTCTTCTACCTGCACTTGAGGATATCTCCATACCTTACTTCCAAGCCATGTTCTTTTCCCTTCTTCATCTTTTGGTCCCAATACAAAATCAGGTTTTGGATCCCACTTAGCTCTGAGAACGACCGCTTTCATTTGCTTTCCCTCCTTCTATGTATTCTCACATTTAGTATATTCCTATGTATGA
>JAGHBG010000132.1 GCA_021161105.1 Thermotogaceae bacterium
ATGAAACTCTGTATAGCTATACTCAGTAGTATTATTTCTTACTGAAAGGAATTAATTACGGAGGGAATACTTGTGAATGATGAGAGGCATGTTACAAACATAAAAAACAAGAACAGGTACAGAATACTTAAATATATATATGATCATGGCAAAGCCTCAAAGGCAGAGCTCTCAAGAAAACTCCAGCTAAGCCCGCCTACTATTTCCAGAAATGTTCGGCCTTTCATGGGAAACCTTCTGGTAGAGCGCGGTAAGTTACCTTCCAAGGTAGGTAGATATCCTGATTTGATAGAGTTCGACTATTCCCACAAAAAAATTCTTGCTTTTCAGGTTGACAGGGATTTTATGAACGTAGGATTTGGAAATTTGTCAGGGAGTATAGAGAGTTTTCAGAAGATAGAAAAGAGCATGTACGAATTCGAAGATTTCTTGCAGTCTCTCAAGGATGTTCTAAAAAATTTCGAAAATCTAAAAGAAGAAATTGCGGCAGTGGTACTTGGAATATCTGGTTATGTTTTGGCTAATGGTAGGTTTCACGTCTCTATATGCAACTGGAACGGCCATACAACCAAAGAAATTGTTAAGATCATAAAAGAGAATTTTGAACAGGCAATAGTTGCCTTCGATAACGATGCAAACCTATTTGCTTTCAGGGAACTTCACCTGTCAAGAAAAAACAAGAAATATATTCTGTGCCTTTACTGGGGAAGAGGGCTTGGTATGGGAATAGTCATGGATGGAAAAATCTATACAGGAAAAGGAATGGCTGGCGAAATAGGATTAACCATGCAAGGTGAGAAAAAATTAGAAGAGATTCTTTATGGACTCATTGGAACGGATCAACTTGTAGAAAATGTTGCCAGGATACTTCTTAATCTTCAAAGGATTTTTGATCCGGAAGCCATAGTACTTACTGGAAGGTTTTCCGAGTTTTTTGACAAACTTGAAAGAATATGGAACAAAAAATACTCCAAACCATGTAATTTAACACTTTCAGAGGGAGGTGAAATGGCTATCATTGAGGGGGGTGTAGCCTTTGGTGCGGAACTCTATATAAGAAAACTCACGACGGGTATTAAAAATCTTGAACGTGTGTGGGGGTGAGCAGGTATGAGAAAGTTTTTGATTGTGGTCTTGACGTTTGTAGTAATTCTGAGCTTCGCTAAGGTTACGATAAGAGTCATCTCAAGCGACGATTTTGCAGCTTTTAGAAGGGAAGCTATAAAAGAGTTTGAAAAGCTCTATCCCGATATCAAGGTTGAACTCATATCTGTCGGATATAACCAGCTCTACCAGAAGATTGTCACAACCTTAGCAGTTGATCCTGGCGCTTTCGATGTTATTGATGTTGATTGTATTTGGACTCCTGAGTTCGTTGAGATGGGGCTTCTCGAGCAGATAGATGATAGATTAACGGAAGACATGAAAAAGAACATTCTTCCAAGCGTCATGAGAATCCTCCAGTATAAGGGTAAAACTTATGGTCTCCCAATGTTCGATGACGTCTTATTCTTCTACTATAACGAAGATTTACTGAAGAAAGCAGGAATTCTCAGGCCACCAGCGACCTGGGATGAGTTCGTTGTCTTCAGTCAAATCCTTCAGGAAAAAGGTTTAGTTAAGTACGGATCTATCTGGGGATGGGCGCAGGCAGAAGGGCTAATTTGCTACTACACAATGCTCCTGTCTTCTTTCGGTGGAAGATTCTTCGATGAAAATGGTGAACCAGTCTTCAACCAAGGTGGGGGACTGAAGGCATTACAGTGGATGGTTGACGCTATATACAAGTACAAAGTGGTTGACCCAGCCTCGATAAATTCAGATGACAGAGCAATGCTACATGCACTGGCTAACGGAGATGTTGCATTTGGCTTCAATTGGTCCTTCGCATGGACAATTTTCAATGATCCGGAACAATCTACACAGGTTGGAAAAATAAAAGTTGCTCTTGTTCCATCTGGAAAACCCGGTATAGTCAGCAACACGTCCAGTGGATCAATGGGCTTGGCAATAACGAGAGGTTCCAAGCATAAAGACGCAGCCTGGAAGTTCATCGCCTTCCTTGCAAATAGAAAGCAACAGAAAAAACAATCCATAAAATACGGAGCAATGCCTATTTGGGAAGATCTTTATCATGACGAAGAAATACTAAAATACCATCCAGAATTCGAAGCAATGCTCAAGCAACTCTATTATGTAACTGATAGACCCTCCCTCGTTAGATACACGGAATTCTCCAGAATACTGCAGATATACATCCAAAAGGCGTTAACGCGGCAAATGACACCCAAAGAAGCCTTAGACGCAGCAGTTAAAGAAGTAAAGAAACTTCTTGGAAAATGATCGAAACACGGGGAGGCTACACCCTCCCTGTCTTTCTTCATTGAAGGGAGGATTCAGAGTGGTAAAGAAGGACGCTTCGAGATGGATAATGATATTGCCTGCAACTATCATCATAGCAATGGCATTGTTCTATCCAGTAATCAGCACAGTGGTAATCAGTTTTCAAGATAGAAGTCTTTTCATGCCGCATCTTTCAAGATTCGTGGGAATAAATAACTATAAAAACATTTTGAGCTCTCAGGAGTTCTGGTCCGCTTTGAAAGTAACTATATACTTCACTGTAATATCTGTTTTTGCTGAATTCGTGATAGGACTCTTCACTGCCATACTCCTCAACCAGAATTTCAAAATGAAAACCTTCCTGCGAGCTCTCGTAATACTTCCATGGGCCATTCCAACCGTCGCTAACGGTGTGCTTTGGCAATGGATATTTGATGCTAATTACGGTGCTCTCAACGGTCTTCTTTACCAGCTCGGAATAATAAAGGACTACGTAAACTGGCTCGGTAGCCCGTTCCTTGCATTAAATATGGTCATAATAGCCGATGTTTGGAAAAACTGCTGGTTCTTCACAATAGTATTGTTAGGTGCTCTCCAGACAATCCCCAAAAGTTACTTTGAGGCTGCGGAAGTGGATGGTGCCGGATTCTGGTCAAGGCTTTTCAAAGTCACGCTTCCTCTTCTCAGACCAGCAATAGCCGTCTCGCTCGTTCTCAGAACTTCCGAAGCTTTCAAAGTTTTTGACATTATTTACATTATGACGAAAGGAGGCCCTGCTAACGGAACCCAAGTCCTTTCGTATTACGTATACCACAAATCTTTCGAAGCTATGAAACTTGGAGAGGGTGCTGCCATCTCAACTATAATAGCCGTAGTTATTTTGGCTGCAGCTATCTTTTACACTAAAATTCTCATGCGAGAGGAAGTGGAAATCAATGCTTAGAAAGAAAAAAAAGAGAATTTTGTTATATGTTGCAGGTGTTATAGTTGCCGCCGTCATAATTCTTCCACTTTACTGGATGTTCGTATCGGCGATATCGCCAAAAGTTGAGCTTCTGGCACATCCACCTCATTGGTTTCCGCATGACCCTACACTTATAAATCTTAAAAAGCTTATATTCGGGGGTAAAGGAACAAGTGGAGAAGTTCCAAACTTCGCTCGAGCCATGCTTAACAGTACCATGGTTGCCTTGATAACAACAGGTATCTGTCTCTTTCTGTCCATCCCAGCAGGATACGCCCTTGCAAGAAAGTTCCCAGGTTTCAGGCAGACGTATCTCAACATAATAATCACAGCAAGGATGTTTCCAGAAATAGCTCTTGTTCTATCAATGTACATAATAGTATCAAAACTTAGAATAATCAACACGTGGTGGGGACTCGTCTTCGTCTACACATCGTTTATTCTTCCATATTCAATCTGGATGATGTACGGTTACTTTCTCACAATCCCCAAAGAGCTCGACGAAGCAGCATACATAGATGGTGCGGGAAGCTGGAAAGCTCTCCTCACGGTTGATCTTCCATTAACTCTTCCGGGAATAGCAACCGTATCGATATTTTCTTTTTTAATGTGTTGGGACGAGTTTCTCTATGCCTTGATTCTCACATTCAACATGAAAGCCAAAACCATAACGGTGGTCGTCTCAGAGTTCACAACAAGACACATGATAGATTATGGGCTAATGATGGCTGGAGGGCTCGTTGCTACGATCCCTCCTCTAATACTCGTTATAATTTTTCAACGGTACATAATCACAGGTCTCACTGCCGGCGCTGTGAAAGGGTGATGAATTGTGAACAAATCTATTTTCCTTAAAGAAGTAATGGAACAGCCCGAAGCAATGAGAAGACTGCTATCTTTGAAAAGTGAACTCCTTCGCGTGTTCAAGAATTTTAAAGGAAGAGGGGAAATTCTGATGCTCGGCATGGGAGCATCTTATTATGCCGCAGAGTTTGCAGCTCTTTCTCTCAATTTTCGTGGCATACCAGCCAGAGCTATGCCCCTCTCACAAGCTCTGATGCTTGGAAAAGATTTTATTGAAAGATTCTATCCGATCCTTCTTATAAGCCAGTCGGGGCGTACAATTGAGCTCATAAGATTATTAGAAAAGTTTGAGAAATTGAAAGATAGATTCTTTTTAATAACAAACGATCCAGAATCAGATGGCGCTTTGCTCGTGAACAAAAATCAGGTAATTCCCATTGAAGCTGGTATAGAAGAAGCCATGGGATCTTCCAAGACATTTATGAACACGATTATGGTACTCTCAATCATGATAGAAAGCATAGTAGAAGAAGACTGGGATCTTCACAGAGTCGTCGACAGTGTAGAAAGAGCCTTGAGTACAGATATAGATGACCTGTCCTGGAGAGTAGAAAGCTCAGGAAGAAGCGTTTTCGTTTCATGGGCTGAGGGGGTTCCAATTTACGGGATGGGCTCGCTCACTATGATTGAAGTTGCTAAGCTTTCATCGATTGCGATAGAAGGCGGCATGTTCCGGCATGGTACCATGGAGATCATGGCATCATCTCCTGCTTTATTCCTTTTTCCAATCAGAAAGAATCCCATCATGAGAAAATTTGAAAGTCTCCTCGAAGATATTGAAGGTTTTGGATTCCAACCGGCTGTGGTGATTCCTAACGAGGATTGTATTTATCCCGCATGTTTTCTTTCGGGTCTTGCTGTCTTGCAAAGGGTAGCTGAAAAAGTTGCCAAAAGAAAGGGCTTGATACCTGGAACTGGAATATTTGCCTCGAAGGTAACCAGAAAGGAGTGAAGTTCTTGGCTAAGGTCGCAATATTGGGGAGTGTTGGACTGGACATAGTTCTCGGGCCTGTAAATAAGCCTCCCATGTGGGGCCATGAAGTGGTAGTAAGTGAAATGAGTATGAGATTCACGGGTGCAGCCGGTAATACTGCAGCAGTTCTGAGGGCTCTTGGGGATGATGTTGACATTCTGAGCGTCGTAGGCAATGATTATCTGGGCAAGCTTTTCATCGAGGTTTATAAAAAAATGGGAATAGAAAAAGATATAAAGACCGTGAAAGGCAATACTTCTGTTTCGATCGGCATAAAAAGACCCGATGGTGAGAGATTCTTTATAACCCATCTTGGAGTCGTTGAAAAAGCAGATTACTCAGAAATCTTCAAAAATTACGATTTCAATCAAAAAATCATTCTCGTTTGCGGAGTAAATCTCATTCCATGCATGTGGAGAGAAACTTTTTCAGAATTTCTTGGAGAAGTCAGAAAGGTCGCCAAAGTTCTCATTGATCCCGGGTGTCCCGAAAATTGGGAAGCCTTTAGACCTGTCATTTCACGGCTTATCGAAAATGCAGATCTTTTCCTACCCAATAGTAACGAATTCTTGAAACTCACAGGTAAATACAACCTTTCTGAGGCATTTGAAGAGTATTCCGCAAGGTTTGAAACACCAGCCGTGGTGAAATTAGGAGAACAGGGGGCAATTTATCTTGACAGGAAAGAAAAGATAAATTCAAACGGAAAGAGAGTTAAAAGGATAATCGACACAGTTGGAGCGGGTGATGCATTCAACGCCGGAATAATACATTCCCTTCTAAAAAAAGGGAAAATAGGACCAAAAGAGCTCGACTTTGCAAATAAAGTAGCTGCCGAATGGATCAGCGGCGGTTTTCGCTCAAGTGTAGATGCTTAGACGTGTTTGAGTATAAAACTTGCAAAAATCTATTCTTCTTCTGTTGAGGTCAGACGCAACAATTTTTCTTGTGAAAATCCCTTAGCGGGCACTGAAGCATAAAGTGATCCTGAATATTCTTTTTCCTCAGTTCTCTTGAATAAATATAATCTAATCTTAATTCACCAAAATAAACTTTTCCTTCACCCAGACAAACCAGCGTGTTCATAATCTTCAGTGTTGAAGTTTTTTCCACGCCAAATGATCCGAATATAGATAGCTTTGCAATTTTATATGTCTCACAAATCACTCCCCTGCAAACTTTAAAACTTCTGAGTCGCCTCCAGACACAATTTACTTGACACAACCCAAC
>JAGHBG010000213.1 GCA_021161105.1 Thermotogaceae bacterium
ACAGATCCAGAGAAAGCCTGGATTGTGGATTTTGATATAAATTCAATAGTAACAAAATACGCATTCTCTCTTATAATGGAAAAAGAAGCAATAGATGTAACAAAACTGGAGAAATCTCTTAAAATAAAAAAAGGTAAGAAAAGAAAAGAATATAAATTAGAAGAGCTAACTTTAACATCTGACATCTATAATTTGAAAAAGTTCGTTATTTTGAAGTATACTTTAGCCAGGGAGAACCTCTTCTCACCATGGGAAATTGTAAAAGCTGTAAGAATCCGCGATGGTTTATTTATACCTGTAATGGAAAATGCTTTTGTAAACAACGAAGGACTTGATTCAGTGCTTGATAGGGAGGTAAAACAGCATGGCTAAGCTCGTTATGATTGTCGAAGATTCTGATGTTTTGAGGAAAATTTCTGTGTTTAATTTAAAAAAACATGGATATTCTATTATTGAAGCAGCAAACGGTGAGGAGGCTATTCAAAAGCTTTCAGAAGGTATAAAGCCTGATTTAATGTTGCTTGATATAATGATGCCAAAAATGGACGGTTTTACGGTCCTCAAGAAACTTAAGGAAAATGATGAATGGAAGGGCATACCTGTTATTGTTGTTACAGCAAAAGGTGGAGAAGACGACGAAAAAACTGCCCTTTCTTTAGGGGCAACGAAAGTTATGACAAAACCATTCAGCCCTATCCAGCTTATACAGGAGGTCAAGCGAGTGATTGGAGATGCTTGAGGATTTAAGGGAATTTTTGAAGCGAGTATGTGAGCTTTCTGGCAATGTTATTAATGTAGAATCTATGAAAGATGAAGAACTTATAGAAAAAGCCAAGAATTGTTTGAATATAGTTGAAAGCGAAATCAAGGATTATGCCCAACAGCTTGAGGAGCTCTCTATATCAATGGAAGCGCAGCTCGAAGAACTCTCGAAAACTTATGAGGAATTGGCAACAATATTCGAGGTAAACAAAATATTGGGTACATTTGAATATCCTTATCATCTGTCCGAAAAAATAGAAAAAGTCTTGAATGTTGTCAAAAACGCTATTCCATTTAAAGGGGTTATTATAAAACTTAAGACTCCAGATGAAACTGTTGATTATAAAGAAGGTTACGAAGTAGACCTTGACAGTGTAGAGAAAAAGATAAACGATATAGGAGAGCTTTCTGGAGTAGTTCTCCACGACTTTTCCAAAGAAACTATTTTCGGAAAGATGAACATACTTATAGTACCTGTTAGAAGTATAAACAACTATTGGGGATACATAGCCTTAGTTGAGAAGGAGCAAGGAATATTCACAGCAGCAGATAGAAAAATTTTGGAATCTGTTTCCCAGCAGATCTCTTCCGCCCTTGACAGAATAGAATTTATGAAGGATGAAATAGAAAGACAAAGAATGAAAGAACAGCTTGAGATAGCAAGAAACATCCAGTTAAGCCTGTTCCCAAAGAATCTGCCGAGGACGGAAAAAATTGCTCTGGCAGCTACAAGTGTCCCAGCCATACATGTTGGTGGAGATTATTACGATGCATTTAGATTTAGAGATGGAATACTCGCAGTAGTTGCTGATGTCTCAGGTAAGGGTGTTCCCGCTGCACTTTTGATGAGTTCTGCAAGAGCTGCCCTGAGATCTATCAGTAAAACGACGAACAACCTGAAATCTCTAATCAAAGAATTAAACAATACGCTGGTAGAAGATTTAACAGATGATAGGTTCATCACTATGATAGCTATGCATATTACTGATGATGGAAAGCTCACAATAGTTAATGCCGGTCATGATCCTGTATACATAGTTTCATCTAACGGGATAAGAGAAGAAAGCGCTGAAGACATACCACTGGGAATAATTTCTGGCTACAATTATGAGGAGAAGGTTATATATATGCCAGAAGGCTCATTTGTGGTAGCATACACCGATGGGGTACCGGAAGCAAGAAATGTAAAAGGAGAAGAATTTGGATTTGAAAGGCTTGAAGAAGTGCTTAAGAGCTCGAGCATTTGTGATCCTGAAAATCTTATGTTGAGAATAAAAAACGCTGTGTTTGAATTTTCAAAAGGAGCATCACAGCATGATGATACTACCATAATGGTAATAAGATATTCTTAAGGAGGTGTGTTGAAATGTCTGGACACAACAAGTGGGCAAATATAAAACACAGAAAAATGGCACAGGATGCAAAGAGATCAAAGATATTTACAAAACTTATAAGAGAATTGATTGTTGCTGCCCGCGAAGGTGGTGGAGATCCCGAGAAGAACCCAAGACTTAGAGCAGCTATTGAAAGAGCGAGAGCAGCTAACATGCCGAAGGATAATATAGAAAAAGCCATAAAGAGGGGGACTGGCGAACTTGGTGGGGATCAGCTTTACGAAATTACCTATGAAGCCTATGCTCCTGGCGGAGTAGCTCTTTTAATCAAGGTAGTTACCGACAATAAGAATAGATCCGCTCAGGAAGTAAGGCATGTCCTTTCCAAATATGGTGGAAACATGGCAGAAAGTGGATCAGTTGGCTGGATATTTGAAAGAAAGGGTGTAATCAACATACCAAGGGATAAAGTGGAAGATGTCGAAGAACTTGCAATGCTCGCAATTGATGCTGGTGCTGAGGATATCAAAGATGATGATGATCCAATACAAATTCTAACAGCACCTGAGGATCTTTCTAAAGTTAGAAATGCTCTGACAGAGGCTGGCTACGAAGTAGATGCTTCTGTAAGCTACATTCCAAAAAACACAGTAAAGGTTGAGGGAACGGATGCCGAAAAACTTCTTAAACTTTTAAATATACTTGAAGAACTTGATGACGTTCAAGAAGTTATATCCAATTTTGAGATGGACGATGCAGAAATGGAAAGAATTCTGGCAACTTTGGAATGAGAAAGCTCATACTGGCGGCACTTTTTCTCCTGCCGCTTTTCCTTTTAGGAAACGGAGTTGCACTTTATTACAGTGGTATAAAAGATTTTTCTACCCCACTTTGTGGGATATATGTTTTGTTTGATACCGATTTAGGAAGGTTAAGAACTCTGGCAGATGTACGGCTCAATTTTGAACTGTGGAAGGGTAACCTGCAAGCACATCTTGATGAAAAAGATGCTATAAAATATATAAATCTTGATATTGATGAAGTGAAACTTGAATACGGTTATCTCAAACATCCTGATATTCGTTATGGGGTGTTTGAAAAAGAAAATTGGATTTTAAGGATTTACAACAGTTATATCTTCTTTGGTCCAAATTTTGGAATTTTTACTTCCATAGCTCCCTTCATATTTGATGTTAAAGGAAATGGAAATTGGAAAGTAGGTTTAGATCTGACTACTGAGAACCTGGGATTGAGTCTTTTACATGGGAATTCTTGTTATATATGCTTTCAATTCAGGGTATATAATTTCGCCATAGGAATCTATGAAAATCCATTTTTTGTATTTGAAGCAGACAATTTTTACATGGGATACGAGCTTAACGATAACACACTAAAGGGCTTTAGCTTTTTCAAATTCAAAGATGGTTATATTAAAATAGGCAGCAATGGTACAGAATTTACGAAGAAAGTGGGGAGATGCTATGTTCTCGGAAAAATTTCAAAAGAATCTCAAAAAATTGCCCTTGGGATCGAACTTGGATTTCAATTTTAAATCTGAGAGCACATGGAAGGAACTCCCATTTGAAGATTTTCAATGGTTTCTTCAGGAGGTTAAGAAAAAATTCAATTTTGATCTTACGGGATATAAACCACAAAGGGTTAAAAGGAGAATAGAAATACTAATAAGAAAATGGGGTAAATCTTCTTACAAAGAATACCTTGACCTAATTGTAAAAAACGGGAAAGCTCAAAAGGAATTTCTCGATAGATTAACAATAAATGTTACAGAATTTTTTAGAAACCCAGAAAAGTGGAAGGAACTCAAAACAAAATATCTTCCTGAACTCTTAAAAGAAAGTGGCAGTAGATTCAAAGCATGGAGTGCAGGATGTTCCAGTGGCGAAGAACCCTATTCTTTAGCCATACTTCTTGAAGAGTTAAGAGCTCCCACCACTGCAAAAGTTATAGGTACGGACATTGATGTAAACGTTCTCGAAAAAGCACGAATAGGAGCTTACGAAGAAAGAACATTAGTCAATGTTTCACCTAACATAAAGGAGAAATACTTTGATTATAGAGACGGTCTTTATTATGTAAAACCGAACGTGAAGGCAAGAGTTATATTCAAAAGGCACAATCTTCTCCAGGATCCTTTTGATAAAAATTATGATTTAATTTTATGTAGAAATGTCGTTATTTACTTTGAAATGAAAACCAAGGAAGAACTTTACAGAAAATTTGCAGAATCGTTAAAGTCAGGAGGTATCATCTTTGTCGGATCGACAGAGAGAATATTTAATTACAGGCAAATAGGGCTCGAAGTTGTTGCCCCTTTCTTCTACAGGAAGGTGAAATAAATTGGCATTATCTATAGTGCTGGTGCTCATAGCGGACCAGATAAGCAAAGCTATCATATCCTCTATGGGGGGATATTTCCGCATAACTATTGTTCCCGAAATTTTGTGGATAGTCAAAACTTCCAATACAGGAATAGCCTTTGGACTTTTCCCGAATTATACGGATGTTATAACATGGATTTCTATCGCTGTTTCCATACTCCTGTGTTTTATTCCAAAATTATTCAACTCCACAAGATTAACTAATGTCTCAATTGGAATGATAATCGGTGGAGCGCTGGGAAACATAGTTGATAGAGTTAGATTCGGTAAGGTTTTAGACTTTATTGAGCTTCGGTATTTTCCTGCTATATTTAACATAGCTGATGTGTTTATCACAATAGGAGGAATACTTTTTGTGCTAAGTCATATATGGAGGGAAAGAACAGGTGAAACTACGGGTTACAGAGAGGGAAGCAGGCTGGAGGCTGGACAAGTTTCTGCAGGAGAAACTCCCAAAGTGGATTTCACGGACGATGATACAGAAGGCGATAAAAGAAGGAAAAGTGCTTGTGGAGAGCTCGATAAAGAGACCCAGCTACAAGGTCAAGGTGGGAGAAATGATAACCGTAGAAACACCACAGCCAAAAAAGATAGAAATTCTTCCTGAAAATATCCTTGTGAATATAATTTATCAGGATAAGGATATAGTCGTTGTCAACAAACCCGCCGGGATGATGGCTCATCCTCTGCCTAACAAAACATCCGGAACATTGGTTAATGCTCTTTTATATTTGATCCCGGACCTTCAGGGAATTGGTGGGGAAATAAGACCGGGAATAGTTCACAGACTCGATAAAGATACAACAGGTGTTATGGTAGTCGCAAAGAACGATCTTGCTCATAACTCTCTTTCAAGTCAATTTAAAGAGAGAAAAGTGAAAAAAATCTACGTTGCAATTGCAAGAGGAAGAATAGATAAAACAGAGTTCCACGTGGATGCACCCATAGCACGTCATCCTGTGATGAGGCTAAAAATGATGATAGATCCTACTGGGAAACCCGCTTATACTGATTTCAAAGTTATAAAAAGATTTGGAAATGTTGCATCAATTGTCCTTGCATTTCCAAGGACTGGACGAACTCATCAAATAAGACTACACTTAAAATACATAGGCCATCCGATATTTGGCGATAAACTCTACGGAAAGTCATCAAAGGATGAGGACATTGGCATAAAAAGACACATGCTACATGCACTCAAAATAGGTTTCTTCCATCCAAGAACAGAAGAATGGATGGAATTTACAGCACCATTTCATCAAGACTTCAAAGAAGCTATTTTAAAACTCTATGAATTGGGGGCGAAAAAATGATTCTGGTTCTGGGAGTTTTTGAGATAGAAATAGATCCTATAAGAAGGCAGCTTCAGCTTTTAGAAACAGGGGAGCTTCTCAACAGACCATTTTTCAGAGGTGTAATTGGCCCAAATGAAGTAGTTGTTACTTACGGACTTGTTGGAAAGGTTGAATCTGCGATGATTACACAAGCTTTCATAGATAGATTTCATCCAAAAGCAGTTTTGTTCACAGGAGCAGCTGGTGCGCTTTCTACACTCTTGCACCCAGGAGATGTCGTTGTTGGTGATGAATACTTCGAATACGATCTTGGAAGAAGAGATGGAAAAGTTGAGGTGATAGAGGGTTCCGTAAGACTCATAGAGAAAATTGAGGAGCATATAAGAGGTGTTTTTATTGGAAGAATAGCCACTGGAGATAGTTTTGTGAATGCCGATGAAATGAGAGAGAAGATAAGAAAAATAACAAAATCCATAGCAGTTGATATGGATTCAGCTGCCATAGCTAAAGTGTGTAAAGAAAATGAAATTGACTTTGTATCTATAAAGACTATAACAAATCGCTGTAATGTAGAAGAATTCCAGCAAAATTATCAGAAGTACGCTGGAAAATCCGCTGCCCTCCTTCTTGGAATCATTGATCATCACTTCATTGAATAACATGCTACTTCTAACAACCACTCTCGGACTCGAAGGTGCTGTTTCAAGAGAAGTTAAAAACCTCGGGTACAAGATACAGGACTCGTTAACAGGAAGAGTCTTAATTGATGCGGGTTATCATGACATTCCGTTCTTCAACATAAACATAAGAAGTGCAGAAAGAATTCTATATGTAGTAGGAATGTTCAAAGCACAAAACTTCAATGAGCTTTATGAAAATATCAAAAGCCTCGATTTTTCTTTTATGCCAAAAAAACCCTTTGTAAGAGTAGCAAAGGTTAAAACAGTGAATTCAAAGCTCCACTCAGTGCGCTCAATACAATCCATCTCAATGAAAGCGCTTGTGGATAAATTCAAATATGTTGACGGAAATGTACCATACATATTTCATATTTACGCAAGAAGTGATAATTTCATAGTAGCTGTCGATACAACGGGAAAAAATGGACTTCACTTGAGAGGGTACAGAAAAAAATATTCCAGAGCTCCATTAAGAGAAACGATAGCAGCAGCTCTGCTTATACTTTCAAGGTATACTGGAAAACTTCCCTTTTATGATCCTTTTTGTGGCTCTGGAACAATACCAGTAGAGGCTTATCTGATAGCAAAAAATATCCCACCAAATCTAAAAAGAAGTTTCACCTCTGAAAACTGGCCAGACCTCGGAAAAATATATAGATTTGAAAGAAAAAAAGCTGCCGATGTGATAAAAGGTTCAAAACCTGAAATATTCTGTTCCGACATAGATGATGAAATTCTTGCAGTTTGCAAAGAGAATACTGAAAGAGCTGGCGCCAGTGTTAAAGTCTTTAAAAGAGATTTTAAGCAGGCGAGGGCCTGGACAGATGTGGGAACCATTGTCTCCAACCCTCCCTACGGAAAAAGAATCGAAGATAGCGTATGGAAAGATATGAACGTTCTATTCAATAGCTTCCCGGGCTGGAGCATAAATTTGATATCTCCCAAAAGAAATATTCAAAAACTCATGAAAGTTTCACCTGATAAAACCACACCCTTTCTAAACAGTGGCGTGAAAGTTTACTTTCTTCAGTTCTTTAAAAGATGCAAGGCGAACTGATATAAAAAATAATAAAATTGTAAATTTATAAAAAATCATGTTAGAATCAACAGCGAAAACAATAAAAGGAGGGAAGAAAATGATACTTATAAAAAACGGCACGATATATCCCATAACATCAAAACCTTTCAAAGGAGATATTCTTATCGACGAAGGAAAAATCGTGAAAATAGACGAAAAAATAGACGAAAAAGGCGCAGATGTTATAGATGCATCTGGAAAGTCTGTTTTTCCTGGATTCATTGATGCACATTCTCATATAGGACTTTTTGAAGAAGGCGTCGGATATATTTACCAGGATGGAAATGAAATGACCGATCCAGTTACTGCTGATGTAAGTGCACTCGATGCATTCAATCCATTTGATCCTGCAATTGAAAGAGCACTTAGCGGTGGGGTTACAACTGTGATGATTGTTCCAGGTAGCGCCAATCCAATAGGAGGTCAGGGTGCTGTTATAAAATTCAAATCTAAGATAGTTGATGAAATGGTTGTAAAAGCACCAGCTGGACTTAAAATGGCCCTTGGAGAAAACCCGAAGAGAGTTTACGGAGAAAAGGGAAAGAAACCTTCAACAAGACTGGGAGTAGCAGCTGTTATAAGGGAGTTTTTCGGAAAGGTTAAAGACTATATGAAAAAGAAACAAGTTTCACTATCAAAAGATGAAAATTTCACTGATAGAGATCCAAAACTTGAAATCGGAGAAAAGGTATTAAGGGGAGAAATACCAGCAAGAATCCACGCTCATAGAGCAGATGACATAATGACAGCTATCAGGTTAGCTGAAGAATTCGGTTTTAAACTCGTAATAGAACATGCAACAGAAGGGTATAAAATAGCAGACTACATAAAAGAGAAGAATATACCTCTTATTCTTGGACCGTTATTTGGCTTTAGAACGAAATTAGAGCTTCAGGACATGACATATGAAGCCGTTAGAATAGTGAATGAAAAGGGAATACTTTCATCTCTTATGTGTGATCATCCGGTTATACACCTTGAACATGCCAATATACACGCTGCAACCGCTATGAGATATGGAGCAAAAGAAGAAGACCTTTTAAAGATGCTGACTATAAACCCGGCAAAGATTTTAGGACTTGAGGATAGAATAGGGACAATAGAAATCGGCAAAGATGCTGATATTGCTATCTGGAACATGCATCCATTCAACTTCAGAGCGAGAGCAGAAACTGTGATGATTGAAGGAAAAATAGTTTACAAGGACTGAAAATAGTCAAACCGGACATTTTTAACTTACATAGTTGAAAAAATACGATTAAGGTGATACCATACTCTGTGCGAGAGAGCCAAAGACGGCAGGAAGCAAATAAAGGGCGCTGAAGCCGCCTGCCCGAGGCTCCCCAGCCGGTTCAGGCTGTGGTATGGGGGCCTCAAATGTGAGGCCTATTTTCTTTTTACAGGAAGGGAGGGAGAAGACTTGGTAACGAGAGAAAGGAAAGCTAAAATTCTTGAACATTTGCAACAAACACTTCCCAATGCAAGCCTCATACTTCTTACAGATTACAAGGGCCTTACAGTTGCACAGATGAGAGCGTTGAGAAATAACCTGAGAGAAAAAGTTGGAGATGGAGCAAAGTTCATGGTTGTGAAGAACACTCTTCTTAGAATAACTCTTGAAAAACTGGGGTATGATCCATCAGAGCTTGGCGATGCTCTTGAAGGACCCACAGCAATTCTTTATGTTGTAGAAGGGGATCCAATCGAAGCTCTCAAAACGCTTTACGACTATATCAAGGAGAACAAGATCGAAACATTCAGGTTCAAAGGCGGATTCTTGGAAGGTAAAGTGTTCAACGAAGAAGAAGTCGAAACCCTTGCAAAGCTTCCATCCAAACAGCAGCTTTATGCCATGCTTGTATCTGCTACACAAGGACCAATCAGAGGATTTGTTTACGCACTTTCTGGTATCATGAGGAACCTGGTTTATGCGCTTAACGCTATCAAGGACAAAAAATCAGAGTGAGGAGGTGCTTCTGGTATGACTATCGATGAAATCATTGAAGCTATTAAGGAAATGAAGGTTGCTGACCTTGCGGAACTCGTAAAGAGACTTGAGGATGAATTTGGAGTTACTGCAGCAGCTCCAGTAGTTGCAGCCGTTCCAGCAGCTGGTGGAGCCGCTGGTGGAGGAGCCGCTGAAGAAAAGACAGAATTTGATGTGGTTCTTCAGAGCTTTGGTCAGCAGAAGATCAAGGTTATTAAGGTTGTCAGGGAAATCACAGGACTTGGTCTTAAAGAAGCCAAGGAACTTGTTGAAAAAGCTGGAACTCCAGATGCAGTTGTTAAGAGTGGAGTTAGCAAGGAAGAAGCAGAACAAATCAAGGCAAAACTTGAAGAGGTTGGAGCCGAAGTCGAAATCAAGTAATTTCCTCATTAAGAAAACAAAACCGCCGCATAAGCGGCGGCTTTTCATTTTTCTATCCACACAAGTCTTCCATAGAGAGGTCCTGCGGTTATTTTATTAATTTTTATATCGGCATATCTTCCGATCATACTCTCATCACCTTCAAAAGCTACTATTTTGTTTCTTATATCTCTTCCATACATAAGACCATTTTTCGCCTTTGCTTCAACAATTATCCTAACAACCTTTCCTCTGTATCTTTCATTAAGCCTGTGATTAATTTCTTTCTGGATTTCAAGTAGATATTGAAATCTACGGTTTTTTTCACTCTTTGGAATGTCATCTTTAAATTTTTTGTAGGCTACTGTCCCTTCCCGCGGTGAGTACATGGCTATATTTACCCTCTCAAATCCTACTTTTTTAATAAGTTTCACACTCTCCATAAAATCCTCTTCACTCTCACCTGGAAATCCTACAATTACGTCGGTTGTTATAGATATCTCAGGATTGGCTTTTCTTATTTTATCCACAAGCTCTAAATACTCTTCTTTTGTGTATCTTCTATTCATCAACTTTAAAATTCTGTTTGAACCTGCCTGGACAGGAAGGTGGAATGTCTTCGCAATTTTAGGTCCATTCGCAACAACCTCTATGAGTTCATCTGTAACGTCGGAAGGATAGGATGTTAAAAACCAGATTCTCTCAAGTCCTTCTATCTTTGCTGTCTCTTTAAGCAGCTTCGCAAGGGATGTTCCATCGCTTAAGTCTTTACCATAAGCATCTACATTCTGGCCAAGGTATGTTATTTCCCTAACACCCTTTTCGGCTAAGGATTTGACTTCCTTCAATACATCGTCCATAGGTCGACTTTTCTCCCTACCTCTTGTATACGGTACAATGCAGTAAGTGCAAAACCTGTCACAGCCATAGATTATAGTTACCCACATGTGGTAGGAATTAACCTTTCTTGGTGTGTTCCATACAAGCTCGTCAAGATGATCTTCAAAATACAAAAATTTCTCACCAGAAGTTGCCTTATCAATTAATTCTTTTATCCTTACATATGACCTTGTCCCGAAGACGAAATCTGCCCCTTTTTCCAGTATTTTTTCTCTATCTTTTTCAGCCAAACAACCACCAACGCCAATTAATAAGCCTTTACTCCTCTTCAATTTAAGAAGCTCACCAAGCTTTCCATAGAACTTCTCCTCAGCTTTTTTCCTAACAGCGCAAGTATTTACAATAGCAACATCAGCCTCCTCTGGCGAGGAAACAATCTCATTTCCTTCTTTTTCCAGAATTCCCATCATGTAAAGGGTGTCGTTTTCATTCATTTGGCATCCGAATGTTCTGAAATATATTTTCACCCTATCACCTCAATAGCTATTTGTAAGCTGTGATATTTTATCAGTCAGGCAGACCATAGTCCATACCAAAGCGTATCCAGACAAAAAAGTGAACATCCTGCTTTATGGCAAAAGTAGCATAAAATCAATCGTGTTTTAAAGAAGAAATGATAAAAGAAGAAATATCGGCCTCTATGAATGAAAAGTACTAAAAACAAACTACTGGTGTTAAAATTTTTCCTACACATCGTATCAGGAGGTGCCTATGTGAAGTTTAATCTAATGGCTTTGGAGTTCTTTGTTTATGGTTCAATGGCAACCTATTCTCTTTTAAGCCAATTTTTTGCAAGTGAAGGCCTTGCAGAATCACAGATAGGGCTTTTGATGGCTGTTCTACCAATTTCCTCACTATATGCACATCACGTGAACTTTGATATTGCATCCAACATTGGAAGAGTGAATTGGTTGAAAAAAGTTGTTTTGTTTGCGGGAATTCTTATCTGGGGATTGTTTCTTTTTGAAAGCTTCGTTGCTAAACTTTTATTTATAATATCCTTTGCATTCTTTTTTTCTGCAATTGCACCCCTTGCTGAATCAGCTATTGTCGACATTGCTCATCACTCAAGTTTAAACTACGGCAGGATCAGACTCTTTGGAACTTTTGGTTTCTCGTTTGTTGCTCTTTTGATGAGCGGTTTGATCAGAATTGGATTCGTAAACATTTTTCTAACTTTTTCATTTCTGATGTTTTTAACGCTCCTAATCGCAAAAGGAGTGGAAGAAATACAGCTCAATGAAGAAGAAAAGGTTAGAAGCAAAAGACCATTGCCAGTGATTTTATGGCTACTATTGCCAGTTGTTATCTTTGGAATAGCGGCTAACGCTTTTAATATGGTTTTTCTACCGGTTCTCGTGGAAACAAAAGGATACGATATTTCCCTTGCAAGCATAGCTTTCTCTGTGATGGCTATCACAGAAACTCCTTTCCTGTTGTGGGCAGATATCATCGTGAAAAAGCTTGGAGTTGTGTTTATGCTTTCTTCAGGTATTTTTGTTGTAGGTCTTAGAAACCTTCTTGTGACTGTGACGAATTCTCCTGCGATGCTCCTGTTAGCTCAGGTCTTCCACGGGTGGACGTATATAGTGATATATTATTCTATGATGTTTCTTATACAAAGTTTTGGTGCTGCAAGGATAAAAGCACAAAAATATTTCTGGATTGCTATGGGAATAGGACCATTCTTAGGATCCTCTTTAGGAGGTCTTCTTGCTGAAAAACTGGGATTAATAAACACTTACAGTATTTTTGGTTTGACTCCAATGGTTGTTTCTTTACTTATCTTACTCGTTTTCAGAAAATCTTTGAAGACTTAAGCTTTTTAATTACAGCTCTGGCCTTTTGAATTTTTCTTTTTCGCACGCCAGAAGTCTCTCTATACGCAGATATTTACCGCTCATGAAAAGACAAGATAAAGGCTTATACCTTCTCAACAATACACCAGATGAACTGAATTTTCTTTTAGCATCTCTCAAAAGTTTTCGGAAAAAGATTTACTACAATTCTTGTTTATCATCCCATTATAAGCCTCTTTGAGTTTCCCAATTAGTGTTTTGCCTTCCACACCTACGCCAAAGGAATGTGTTTCAATACACATGAAAGTCAATACACAATCTCTTTCCTTTTTTGCAATACTGCGTGATATAGTCAATATACGAGCAGTTTTAAAGATTTCTTGCAACTATCCTGGCTTTTTTCGCAGAGATTTTCCTCAATTCATGATAAATTCTTATAGGAAGTCTTGCTTTATGATGCCATCTTTCAATACCTGGTTAATATCTTCACACCTATCAGTGGAGTTTGCCTGGCATAACCGACATTTATTATTGCATTTGTTACATGAAAAAAGTTTTTGTAGATGTAAAATAATCAGGAATAGTACCCCCAAGTTAGGAGGTGGTTTTGTGGACTACAGAAAGGTTGGGAAATGGGGTTTAATGCTTAGCGAGCTTTCCCTTGGTAGCTGGCTTACCTTTGGAAATCAGTTGAATCTGGTAGATGTTAAAGAAATTGTTCACATCGCTTTTGACAACGGAATAACATTTTTTGATACAGCTGAAGCTTATAATGGAGGTGTCGCTGAATACTTATTTGGACAGGTTTTGAAAGACTTCAACAGAATGGACTATGTGGTATCTACAAAGATATTCTGGTGGGGGCCAAGAGAGAGAAACCAACATGGACTATCCAAAAAACATCTCATCGAAGGTCTTTATAACTCTCTCAAGAGGCTTCAGCTTGATTATGTCGATATTGTATATTGCCACAGACCTGATCCAGAGACTCCTCTTGAAGAAGTCGTCTCTGCCATGGACTACATATTAAGACAGGGAATGGCATTGTACTGGGGAACTTCCGAATGGCCAGTTGATAAAATAAGAAAAGCCGCAGAACTTTCAAGGCAAATAGGAATACTTCCACCAATTGTCGAGCAACCTCAATATAACATGTTTGTAAGAGAAAGAGTGGAGAACGAATACCTGCCAGCTTACGAAGATCCTGGAATCGGACTAACTACATTCAGTCCTTTAGCTTCTGGCCTTCTCTCCGGCAAGTACCTTAACGGCATACCAGAAGGGTCAAGATTAGACAGATTCCCGCAAGTCAAAAAATTTGTAGAAGAAGGAGGACTTCTTTCTAAGAAAACTTTCGAAAAAATAAGAAAACTCCGAAAAGTTGCAGAAAAAGTGGAGGCAACTCTTCCGCAGCTTGCAATAGCATGGGTATTGAAAAATGAATTTGTAACATCGGTGATACTCGGTGTTTCAAGAAAAGAACAACTTGTAGAGAACTTAAAGGCAGTTGAAGTAAAAGATAGACTAACAGGTGATATAATGAAAGAGATAGAAAGTATTCTCAAAGAGTGATGGTGTATTATGAGAAGATTTGATCCTGCTGAAGAAGCGAAAAGAATTAAGGAATTCTTAAAGAAATTTATAGAAGATCATGGCTTTAAAGGAGCCTCTATAGGAGTTAGCGGCGGAATTGATTCCGCCGTCGTTCTTTTCCTTTTAAAAGATGTTATAGACAAAACAAAAATAAAAGCTTTGATCCTTCCTGAAAGAGATTCTTCTCCACAGTCCGTAAAAGATGCAAAGCTTGTCTGCAAAGAAGCTGGCATAGATTGCGAAATTCGTTCAATAACACCAGTATTGAGAAAATTGGGCGTTTATAACCTGCAACCACCTGCTCTTTTTGCACCGTACAAAGCAAAAGCAAAATACGCATTAAAAAAATGGAAAGAGCTTGCAGGTAATGAAACATACATAAAAGACATCACACTTAACGGAGACGAGGAGTTCTTAAAAGGCGTTGCATACTACAGGGCAAAACACAGAGTTAGAATGTGTGTTCTTTACATGGAAGCCGAAATGAGAGGATACACTGTTGTTGGTACTACAAACAAAACTGAGTGGCTTACAGGTTTTTATGTAAAATGGGGGGACGATGCAACAGATGTAGAGCCACTTCTTCACCTTTACAAAATGGAGGTTTTCAAACTGGCGGAATACTTAGGAGTTCCTAAAAGAATTGTCGAAAAACCTCCCACTCCCGACCTCGTTCCTGGAGTTACCGATGAGTTTGCTTTAGGAATGAAGTATGAAGAAATTGATGGAATACTTATGGCTATGGAAAGCGGAGAAGATCTTAAAAAGTTTGATAAAGAAAAAATTGAACATGTAAAAAAACTCGTTGAACTTGCAAAAAAGAGAAATCTGAGAATGGTTTCTCTTGAAAGACAATAACTTTAGCTAATTGCTAATTCCATTGGAACAAAAACTTTTGAGCATGAAAATCACTTTTTCTCTTTTTGGTATTCAAAGTAAGAATAGACGATTACATAAATAGTAACTGAAATAACAGGAATGATAATGAAAAGAACCGCCCAGTTGGGGAAGAAGGCTCCAATAAAGGTTATTATCCCGGCGATCTTAAATAGTTTTCCGCCAATTTTATGAGTTTTTTCCCATACTATCTCGCTACTCAGGGTCCACGGAGTCCTTATACCTATGAACCAGTTTCTCTTTGAATTCTCACAAAGGATACCGATATAGAAAAGCAAAACTCCCATACCGATTGCGATAAACACACCGGGGTTTATCTTAATTCCAACATTCCAAAGAATTATTTGAAAGTGCATGGCTACCATGTAGATGGAGAATAAAATGATAAATCCATCGTAGTATTTCCTGAACTTTTCAATATTCTCTTTCAGCGGATCTATTTTTGGTATAAGAACGAAAAGCAGAGCAAGTCCAGCAAAAACGAAAGGCAGAAAAAATAAACCAAAAAATTTCGAAGTATATCCGTCAACTTCTCCCTTTGCACTCCAATGTGATGCCATTTTTTCAGGTACCTTTGAATAAAAGCAAACGCTGACGATAAAAGCAAACAGAACTATAATAAAAACAGTAATTTCACTTTTTCGCAGTTTCTTTGTAGGGCTATTTCCTTTATTGTTCATAACTAATCACCCCAGCCATGTTTAAGTTAAAAATATCAACCCTATAACCAAAAATATTTTTCTCTTTCCCAATCACTTACATGTACGGAATATTCTTTCCACTCTTTTAACTTTGCTTCCGTAAACTTCTCGAATATGTGATCACCCAAAACTTTTCTTATCAACGGATCTGCCTTTGCCTCCTCAATCGCTTCATAAAGGTTTGACGGAAGAGAACTTATTTTGTGTCTAGTCTTAGTTTCTTCACTCATTGTATAAATGTTCTGATCTATAGGATCGGGCGGCTCAATTTTGTTTTCAATGCCCTCAAGCCCTGCAGCAAGCATTACAGCGAAAGCGAGGTAGATATTGCAGGAAGGATCCGGGGCTCGATATTCTACACGCGTAGCTCTTCCTCTTGCTTTTGGAATTCTAATCAGTGCACTTCTGTTTCCTACAGACCATGCCACATTTACAGGAGCCTCATACCCTGGAACGAGCCTTTTGTAAGAATTCACAGTTGGATTTGTCACAGCTGTAATACTTCTTGCATGGCGCAAAAGACCTCCAACGAAGTATCTTAAAATATCAGAAAGTTCAAATTCTTTGTCTGGGTCATAAAAAGCGTTTTCTCCATCCTTAAACAAGCTAAGATGTGTATGCATCCCAGAGCCATTAACACCAAAAAAGGGTTTTGGCATAAATGTAGCATAAAGTCCATGGAATACTGCCATTGTTTTTATCACTAATTTCACCGTCTGTGCATTATCCGCTGTTTTGATGATTTCATCGTATCTAAAATCAACTTCATGCTGAGAAGGTGCAACTTCATGATGAGCAGCCTCTATATAAATTCCCATTTCGTTAAGAGCCACAGCAACATCCCTTCTGACTCTTTCTGCAACGCTAAGTGGCAAAAGATCAAAATAGCTTCCGCTGTCCAAAAATCGAAATTCCGGTTGACCATCTTTTATAGGAACCATAAAGAATTCCATCTCAGGTCCAGCAAAAGCAGTAAATCCCACTTCTTTAGCCTTTTTTGCCGCCAGTTTGAGTCTGTATCTTGGATCACCTTCAAATGGTTCTCCATCAGGAGTATATACATCACAGATTATTCTAGCGCTCTTAACCCCATTTTTTGTCCACGGAAGGATGGCAAAAGTGGAAATATCAGGAACAAGGTACATATCAGATTCTTCTATTCTAACGAATCCTTCAACTGTTGATCCATCAAACATCATCCCGCTATCAATAATTTCAGGAAGCTCTTTCGATGGTATTTCAACATTTTTCACTGTTCCGTTTATATCGCTGAATTGAAGCCGTATAAATTGAATGTTTTCATTTTTTATTATATCAAGCACCTCTTCCTTTGTCATAGAATCTCCCCCCGAGAATGTGTTTTCTTGATTTTACAACAATTAATATTTTTATGGTAGCATTTCCTTCAGGTGGTGAGTTTTTATGAAAGTCGGGGTTTTTGTCGAAGGAACATACCCTTATGTCACTGGCGGAGTATCTACATGGCTCCACGTTTTGATGTCAAATCTGAAAGAAATAGAGTTTCACATATATCATCTCAAACCAGATTCACAGCAGCGAGCACTAAAATACAAACTGCCAGATAATGTTACATTGATGAAAGAAATAAATATCTTCTCGGAAATTGAGTGGAAATTAAGAAGAAAAGCCCCGGAAAACATTGTAACTGACATTTTCTATTTAGTAACAATGGAGAGTGATATCGTAAAAGTTGCCAGAGGCTTGAAGAGAATCCTGATGAATGTTACAGGTAAAGATGTATACTCTCTTCTTTCTTCCAAAGCTTTCTGGGATGTTATAACTGAAGTGTATAGAAGGTTCTTCAAAACACATGGTTTCACAGAGTTTTATTGGATGATGAGAAATCTTCTCACTCCATTTATAAATTCTTTTCAGTTTTTACCTGAAAAGGACGATATATACCATTCTATCACCACAGGCTATGCATCTCTTGCAGCAATAGCAGGTAAGTTTCACTATGGCGTACCTTTAATAATTACAGAACATGGAATTTACCACAGAGAAAGAGAGAAAGAAATATTATCATCAAAGTACATTCCTGAAGAATATAAGAAAATGTGGATAGGATTTTTCAAAACTATAAGTGCCCTTGCTTACTACTCTACTGACTTTTTAACCACGCTCTTTAAAAAGAATCAGATCTTCCAGAAAGAATTGAAAGCCGACGAAAGCAAAATGAGCATTATCCCCAATGGAGTTGATGTTGAAAAATTTAACCTTCCAAAAGAAAAACATGAAGGTTTTGTTGTGGGATTTATAGGAAGGATTTCCAAAATAAAAGATGTAAAAACAGCTATAAAGGCTATCAGGGTTGCAAAGGAAGAGATAAAAGATTTGAAGTTCCTTATAATAGGCCCTAAAGATGAAGAGGAAGAATATTACGATGAATGTCAGATGCTTGTTCAAATTATGGAGCTTGAAGACACCGTAGAGTTTTTGGGACCTCAGAACGTACTTGAATACTATCCAAAGATTGATGTTCTTCTTCTCAGCAGCGTTTCAGAAGGCCAACCTCTTGTCATCTTAGAAGCGATGGCTTCTGGCACTCCTGTGGTTGCCACAGATGTGGGAGCTTGCAGAGAGATGCTCGAAGATGAACTTGGGCAAAGCGGTTTCATAGTTCCACCAAAAGATTATATTGAAATGGCAAAAGCTCTTATAAAACTTCATGATGACAAAGAACTCTGGAAAGAATTTTCTAACAATGGGAAGAGGGTAGTAAGAGAAAAATACAGGCTTGATCAGATGATAGAAAGATACAAAAATCTTTACATGAAAGCTGTTCAACTGAAAGGCAAAATTAAAGAAGCAATTTAAATTATTGACTAAGGAGAAATCCTGTCAAATCGTCAATGAACTAAAATTAGGTTCTGCTTGAGAAAATTGAAGATAGCGTGCATTACTCGCCGGGTTTCGTGAACAATTCGAGTAAAAATTTAATTCTTCTTTTGAAATATTTCAAAAGAATCCTGTTCTTACCTCAGGCCTTACTATTTCACAATAGAGCATTTTGTAAAAAATTTTTCATATACAGAAAAGAAATAATTATAATAAAATCTTCCAAAATAACTGACAAACCTCCTCCGGTAGCACAGTATTTACAAAAGATCATATTTCAGCGTTTAATAAATATACATTTTGAAAAATTGTGAAAAAGTTGTCTTTTTCATATTCAGAGAGTAAAATTGTTTAAAAATAGAAAATTAAGATAGAAAACCAAATGAGCGGGAGGTGTCTGGTGTGAAGAGATTGTTGATAACTGTTATTTTAATTCTTGGTATTGTTGCATTCTCAAATGTTCAAATTGTTCTCTACACCTCAGTTCCTTCATCTATTATTGCTGAGATAGAAAAAGCGTTCGAAAAAGCCTATCCAGATATAGATCTTGTCGTTTGGAGATCAGGTACATCGAAAGTTACCGCTAAGATAATGGCAGAATTAAAAGCCGGAGAAATAAAAGCAGATGTTATATGGACAGCAGATCCTTCCTACTTCTTGTACTTAAAAGAAAAAGGTTTGCTTGAAAAATATGTTTCATCTGAATTTAAGTACATACCTGAAACCTTTAAAGATCCCGAAGGGTATTTTGTAGGCACAAGGATAATGGCTGTAACAATAGCGTATAACACTGATCTATTGAAAAAGTCCGATCTTCCAAAATCATGGGAAGATCTCTTGGAGAAGAAATTCAAAGATTCCGTTATAAGTGCTTCCCCACTTTACTCAGGAACAAACCTTGTATGGCTTTATGCCATGGAAAAACTTTATGGTTGGAATTTCATGGAAAAACTTTACGATAATGGATTAACCGTAGTCAGTTCCAACAAAACAGTTTCGCAAGAACTTGCTAAAGGTGCTTATAAAGTAGCTGTAGTTCTTGATTACATGATAAGAGACTTAAAGTCCAAAGGTTCACATGTGGATCTTTTATATCTTGACAAGAACAATGTTTTAATATGGAGTCCAATAGCTATAATAAAAGGTTCCAACCATATTGAAGAAGCAAGAAAATTTGTCGATTTCGTTATATCTAAGGAAGGACAGAATATTCTTGTCAAAATGGGGAAACTCATATCTGTTAGAACAGATGTAGAAATGCCAGAAGGAACCCCAAAGCTTGAAGAACTTATTTCAAAATCATTAAAAATTGATTGGGAAGATCTTAAAAACGTTACTGATGAACTAAAAGATGAATTTTCCGACATATTTGAATAAAGAGGGGGCCATTCCCCTCTTTCTTATATGGAGGGACAAGAATGCCGTTGTTGAAATTCATCATTTTCGCTGTGATAATCATATTGATTGTTTTCCCCATAACATTACTTTTTTTGAGTAGCTTTTACTCGGACGGAAAATTTTCTATTTCGGGATATCAAGATACATTCAGTAGACGCTCTAGTGTACAAAGTGCATTAAACACTCTTTATTTAGCAGTTTTAACAACTATATTTGCAACACTCATTGGATCGGTTCTCGCATGGATAATAGCAAGAACCGATATACCTGGAAGATCCATTTTAAAAACTCTCCTAATGATCCCATACATGATACCGCCTTTTATAGGTGCAATGGGTTGGATGTTCCTCTTTGGAAGGGGTGGATACGCTAACAGATTAAGTGAAGCGTTATTTGGAAAAGAACTTTTTAACATTCACACATTTGAAGGCCTTGTTCTTGTCATGACTATGTATATGTACCCCCCTGTCTTTACAACAGTTTATACAGCGTTGATGAATATGGACGCATCTCTTGAGGAAGCTGGTAGAATATGTGGAGCAAAGCTTTATAGGGTAATGAGAACCATATCTTTACCATTGGTAATGCCAAGCATCCTTTCGGGAGCGCTCTTAGTGTTTGCGATGACTGCCTCAAATTTTGGAATACCTGCACTTATTGGAACACCAGGAAGAATCCATGTTTTAACGACAAGAATAATGTCTTATATGGCTTCAGGAACAGAAAGGGG
>JAGHBG010000186.1 GCA_021161105.1 Thermotogaceae bacterium
ATATTGCCGGAGTGTGCTGTCTGACCTTTTTTTAACATTTTTCAGGTAGTCAAGGTATTTTTTTACATATCTGCTCATTTTATTACCACCGGCTGCCGTGGTATTCTATTTCAAAGGATTTGTATCCTTCTGGATTTACTTCTTCTGTTTCTATGTTGTTAACAACTGCAGTAGCAGGGCCTCTTGCAGCTTCGCTCAGGAAATCCTGGAGCTTTTTTTCATCCTCACATTCTGCATGAACTTCAACAGAGCCATCGGGCATGTTCATAACATATCCTTTAACGCCGTATCTTTTTGCAAGTCTATAGGTGTAGTATCTGTAGCCCACACCCTGCACCAGTCCATAGATTCTCATTTTAACAGCACGCAGATTTTATCCCTCCTGTGCTTTCTGCTGCCGGGATTAGAAAACAAGGCCAAATGCTGCGTAATAAACATTCGTTTTGAAATCAAAGACCAGGATCTTATCTTCCGGATCGTATATACCCTGAGCAACTATTCCGCCTTCCAGGTCCAGCATTCCTGGATGCCATCCAATGCCGAACTTAGTGTGCAAACGTGGTCTGTCTTCTGCCAGAAGCTTTAACCACTCCATAAGAGGTATGTCGGTTGCGATTCTTGCGTAAAAGTCCTTGAATATGGATGCTTTAAGTGCAAGACCTGCTCCAAGTTCCCTTTTGATTCTTTCCAGATCAAAGGGCAGGAATTCTACTCCAGCGAATTCGTCGTACCTTATAACGGGCAGCATGAGGTAAAGGCTCCATACATCCAGACGCGCGAATACTTCAACATTGAGAGGTTTGTATTCAAGTGCCGGGAATATCAGCGATTCAAGCCCTACGAATATTTTAGAAAACGCAGCCAAAGCCACAAAGACCACTAAAACCAGAATAAGCCATCTTCTCATAACCCCACCTCCCTGAAAATTTTTTGTCAGGGGGATTTTTTCATCTTTTCCATCATGTAGCGGACCACAACCTGGATGGCTTTTTCGTTAAATCCCCCTTTTGGAATTATTATATCAGCATTTTTCTTGGTTGGTTCAACATAGGCGTCATGCATAGGTTTTACAGTTGAAAGATACTGCTCAATAACAGACTCTACATTTCTGCCTCTTTCTTCTATGTCTCTTTTGAGTCTTCTTATGAATCTTATGTCATCTTCAGCGTCAACATATATTGCGAGGTCGTAAAGCTTCAGCAGGCCGTCGTAGTAAAGGGCAAATATTCCTTCAACGATTAAGAAGTGCTTTGGCGTGAGAGTTGTGGTTTCTTTCTCTCTTGTGTAAGTGGAAAAGCTGTAAGTTGGAACTTTTACGGTTTCGCCGGCGAGCAATTTTTTAAGGTGCTTTTCTAAAAGTTCATGTTCTATCATATTCGGATGGTCGTAGTTCTGTTTTTTTCTTTCTTCCATCGGAAGATGAGACATATCTCTGTAGTAATTGTCCATTGGGAGGATTGCGCAATTTTCTTGCCCAAGAAGCTCGAAAATCCTGTTTGCAACAGTTGTTTTTCCAGAGCCTGTTCCTCCACCAATGCCTATTATGTACATTCTTACCCCTCACTTTGTTCTATATAGTCTATCACCTGCATCTCCAAGACCGGGAATTATGTATCCATGGTCGTTGAGCCTTTCGTCAAGTGCCGCAGTGTATATATCAACGCATGGATGAGCTTCCTGCAGGGCTTTTACACCCTCTGGTGCAGCGATTAATGATATCAGGGTTATTTCCTTTCCACCGTTTTGCTTTATTATATCAATTGCTTTTATTGCGCTAACACCTGTTGCAAGCATGGGATCTGTAACAAATATTATGGAATTTTCGTTAAGGCGTGGGAGTTTTGCATAGTATTCTATAGCTTGCAGTGTTTCTGGATCTCTGTATATACCGATGTGGCCAACAGAGGCGTTGGGAAGAAGCTCCAGTATTCCATCTGCCATTCCAAGTCCTGCTCTTAGTATTGGAACGATTACAATATTGTTATCGTCAAAATAATATCCTGCGGTTGTGGTTAGTGGAGTTTCTACTTCTTTTTTATAAACGGGAACTTTTCTTGTTGCTTCATAGGCTATTAAGAGGGTGATCTCTTTTAAAAGTTCCCGAAATTCTTTTGGGCCGGTTTTTTTATCCCTCATAATGGTTATCTTATGTTTGATAAGAGGATGATCAACGACAACCAGCTTTCCCATTCTCTCTCCTCCTTTTTATTGTCAAAAAAATAAGGGGCATTACGCCCCTTGCTGGTTTCAATAAAATATATAAGATTTTGAGGTTTTGCTATTGAGCTCCTTTACTGAACTTGAGAAATTCACCCTCGCTTTCCCCCTCATTCAGCAGGTTTAACAATATGTATATTACCATTAAAGTTTGCTAAAATCCAGATGCTTTGAATAGAGAGGGAATCTTTCACAGAGTTGCCGCACTTTGTTCTCTACTTCTTTTCTTACATCTTCCGGGAGATTTCCTTTTTTGTCCTGTACGCTGGTAAGAACTCTATCAATAAGCTCTGCAATTTCTTCCATCTGCTCTTCTTTCATACCTCTTGTTGTAACGGCTGGTGTTCCTATTCTTATTCCTGATGTTGTAAATGGAGATCTCTTTTCTCCGGGAACTGTGTTTTTGTTTACGGTAATTGCAGCTCTTTCCAGAGCTTTTTCTGCAGCTTTTCCTGTAACTTCTTTTACTTCATCTTTTGATTTGGAAAGGTCAACCAGGAACAGGTGAGAGTCTGTCCCTCCGGATACTATATGGTATCCTCTTTTTGACATTGCTTCTGCCAGAGCTTTTGCGTTTTTAACTATCTGTTTTTGATATTCTTTGAACTTGTCTGTGAGTGCTTCTTTGAAGGAAACGGCTTTTGCGGCTATTACATGCATGAGAGGCCCACCCTGGATTCCGGGGAATATTGTTTTGTCTATTTTTTGCGCTATCTCCTCGTCGTTGGTGAGGATCATTCCTCCTCTCGGCCCTCTGAGAGTTTTATGGGTTGTCGTTGTTACAACATGAGCGTATTCCAGTGGATTTGGATATATTCCGGCTGCAACGAGTCCAGCAAAATGAGCCATGTCCACCATAAGGTAGGCGCCGACTTCATCAGCTATTTCTCTGAATCTCTTGAAATCAATGATTCTTGCATATGCACTCCCGCCAGCAACGATGAGTTTTGGCCTGTACTGCTTTGCCAGTTTGTAAACCTGATCATAATCTATCCAGCCATCTTCATTGACTCCGTACTGAATTACTCTGAAAATCCTGCCAGAGAAGTTTACTAAAGCTCCATGAGTGAGATGTCCACCGTTTGTTAAAGACATTCCCATTAACATGTCACATGGTGACAGAAGCGCAAGATAAACTCCCATGTTTGCCTGAGAACCAGAATGAGGCTGAACATTAACATATTTGGCGTTAAAAAGCTTTTTAGCTCTTTCTCTTGCAAGATCCTCTGCTTTATCTACCCAGTGACATCCTCCATAGTACCTTTTGTTTGGATAACCTTCTGCGTATTTGTTGGTAAGAACGGAGCCCATTGCTTCAATAACTGCAAGAGAGGCGAAATTCTCTGAAGCAATGAGTTCTATTCCGTATTCCTGCCTCTTAAGCTCGCCAAGAAGGATCTCGTAAAGCTCTGGATCAGTTTGTTTTACATGTTCCCACATTGCACATCACCTCCAGTGATATTCTATACTGAATACAAATTGTATCACTGAATATCACTGATTCAAAAATAATGAGCTGCATGCAACAGACTTTAAAGAACTTGAAGGTGCTGATAAATCTATAGAAAAAGTTTTGCTGATTTTTAGATTTCATCAAGTGTTTCGTTACACATTTTATCGACTATTTTTATGAATGGATGTGTTCTACTTTCATGTACAACTTTGTAACTCTCGAATTTATCGAGAAGTTTTTTGGCTTTTCTGTACAAAGGTTTGATGTTTTCGCTTTTCACGCGGTAAAGTCCCAGAAGCTGGCTGACTAAAAGCTTGCTGTCGCTGTGAAGTACTATGTTTTTATATCCAGATTCAAGAGCTTTTTCCAAGGCTTTAATGACAGCTGTGTATTCTGCATAGTTGTTTGTGGCAGTGCCTATGTATCCAGAATCTTTGATAAATGGAATATTTTCTCCTTCTTTGAAAAAAGCATAAGCCCATGCTGCTTTTCCCGGGTTTCCTCGAGATGCTCCATCTGTGTAGATATGGATAGTGTTCATTTTTTAACCTCCTTGTACATAGTATACGAATGTGTATTATAACACAAGATGTAGTGTGTTCATTTTTACTTTGTATGAAGTAGAATAAGAGAGAAAACCTTAAAGGTGGTGGGTGTGTGAGAAGTTTTGATAAAGCTTTTAAAAGACTGTTTGAAGATACTTTCATACTCTATGAATTCATCAAAATGTTCCTTCCAGCACTTGTTGATGAATACGGTGTCGCAAAGGAAGATGGACACCTGCAAGGAACATAAGTGATAAAATAGACTATGCAAAAGGGTTTGAAAAGTTTGTACCAGATTATGAATACCTTGTAATAGAACTGTCCCAGCTAAAAAAAGACTGGCTTCTCAAGGTGGAAACAATCCTGTCAAAACTCCTGTATACAGTAAAAGCCGACGACATAAAGGAAATATTTGAAGAACTTAAGAAAGCGATAAATGAGCTTGATAAGGATAAAAAAGAGAAGTTCTACAGCTACTTGAAAAGCTTACTTATAGGAAGCGGTTCAAGAGCTTGAAGAGGAAAGGGAGGGAGAAGGAATGATAAAGATTAGCGTTGCAACGCAGATTTTCTTTTCTGTGACGAATATGAGCAAAGTTTTGTTTTTATCCTTTAGCGACGCCGCCTGGTTTATAATAGGGCGAAGGTAACTGGAGAAAGTTCAAAAGAAGTTTTCGAGAGTGTAATTTAAATAAGATAGCAGGGCGTGAGATATATGAATTTTCTATGAATTCAAGGGATAATTTAGTAGTATAATCCATTCCGGGAGGTGATGAAAAGTGGAAAAGCTCACTATAAGAGACGTAGATGTAAAGGGAAAAAGAGTGATAATGAGGGTGGATTTTAATGTTCCTCTAAAAGATGGGAAGGTGGCAGATGATACGAGGATAAGGGCAGCTCTTCCCACAATCAAATATGCTCTTGATAATGGAGCTAAAGTTATTCTTCTCTCTCACCTTGGAAGGCCAAAAGGGAAGGTGGTGCCGGAACTTTCTTTAAAACCTGTGGCTGAAAGACTTTCTGAACTTCTGGAAAAGGAAGTCAAGTTTGTCGATGAAACCGTTGGAGAAAAAGCAAAGGAAGCTACTGAAAATCTAAAAGAAGGAGATGTCCTTCTTCTCGAAAATACAAGGTTCCATCCTGGAGAGACAAAGAATGATGAAGAACTTGCAAAGGAATGGGCTTCTTATGCAGAGCTTCATGTGAACGATGCTTTCGGAACCGCTCACAGGGCTCATGCTTCAAATGTAGGAATAGCAAGATTCATTCCGTCTGTTGCGGGATTTTTGATGGAAAAGGAGATAAAGTTTCTTTCAAAGGCTGCTTATAGTCCTGATAAACCCTATTATGTTATCCTGGGTGGAGTGAAGGTTTCTGATAAGATAGGAGTTATAACTAATCTCATGGGAAAGGCTGATAGAATTCTGATAGGTGGAGCTATGGCCTTTACATTCCTTAAAGCTCTGGGTAAAGAAGTTGGATCATCTAAGGTTGAAGAGGATAAGGTTGATCTTGCAAAAGACATATTGAAAAAGGCAGAAGAGCTTGGAGTTGAGATAGTTCTTCCCGTTGACTTTGTTATTGCACAGAAGGTGGAGAGCGGGGTTGAAACAAAGGTTGTGAAGATAGATGAGGGAATTCCAGAGGGATGGCTTGGTCTTGATATAGGGCCTGAGAGCGTCAGGCTTTTTGAGGAGAAGCTTGAAGGTGCGAAAACGGTTGTGTGGAATGGTCCTATGGGGGTTTTTGAAATAGACGACTTTGCTAAGGGAACGGAAGAAGTGGCGAAGATGGTTGCATCACTTACGAAAAAGGGAGCAACAACGGTCATAGGTGGTGGAGACAGTGCTGCAGCTATAAATAAGTTTGGACTGTCAAGGGAGGTCTCGCATGTTTCCACAGGAGGAGGAGCGTCTCTTGAATTTCTGGAAGGGAAGGAGCTTCCAGGAATAGCGGCAATTTTAGATAAAAAAAAACTGAGTAGAAGGTTGATTCTTGCTGGAAACTGGAAAATGCACAAAACAATTAGAGAAGCAAAAGAGTTTGCCTCAATGCTTGTAAATGAGATGAAAGAGTTTAAAGAGTTTGAAATAGTTATAGCTCCTCCTTTTACCGCTCTTTCGGAAGTTGCCGAGGTAATAAGGGGAACGAACATAAAACTATCTGCGCAGAATATGCACTATGAAGAGAAAGGAGCATTCACGGGAGAGGTTTCTCCAGTTATGCTTGAAGAAATAGGTGTTGAGTATGTGATTCTTGGGCATTCAGAGAGGAGGCATATCTTTAAAGAACCTGATGAGCTTATACATGAGAAGGTTAGAAGTGCTCTTGAGCATGGCTTAACTCCGATTCTCTGCGTCGGTGAAAAGCTTGAAGAAAGAGAGAAAGGGTTAACCTTTAATGTGGTGGAAAGGCAGATTAAGGAAGCTCTGTATGATTTATCCGCAGAAGATGTAAAGAAAATAGTTATAGCATACGAGCCAGTGTGGGCCATTGGAACAGGAAAGGTGGCAAAGCCGTGGCAGGCGCAGGAGGTTCATGAATTCATCAGGAATCTTTTGAAGGAGATGTTTGGAGAAGAAGTGGCAGAAAATGTCAGGATACTTTATGGTGGGAGCATAAAACCAAATAATTTCCTTCCAATAATTGCGCAGAAGGACATAGATGGAGGACTTGTAGGAGGTGCGTCGCTTAAAGAAAGCTTCGTTGAACTTGGCAAGATTATGAAAAGTGTGATAAGTTAAAAGTTATGGAGCAAATATTTTACTTTCTTGAAAACAAATTCATGGTCTGGGCTTTTATACTGACAAGGGTGGCAGGCTTTTTGCTTGCCACTCCTTTTTATTCCGGCTGGTATATACCGATAACAGTTAAAGCGTTTTTTGCGGTTTTTGTAAGCTGGGTTATGGTTTTTTCAGTACCGGATGTGAATGTACCCCTGGATATTAACCCGATGCTTATGGCTTCTGGTTTTATAAACAATTTTCTTGTAGGAGTTATCATAGGATTCATTGCATATATGCTTATTTCGGCTATAATGAGTGCAGGAGGGATTTTTTCCATACAGATGGGTTTCATGATGGCATCAAGTTTTGATCCAACAGCGCCGGATATTCCACTTCTGGGGAATTTTATGTATCTTCTCGCACTTTACATATTCGTGGCAGCTAAGGGGCATGTGGTTTTGTACTCTGTGCTTGCCGAGTCATTGAAGAAAATTCCCATAACAATGTACGGTGTTCACTTTGACCTTGGAAAGTTCATAATAGATCATTCCGGCGAAATGTTCGTTCTTGCACTTCAAATAGGTATAACAATTATCGCTTTTATGCTTGTTGTTACGGTTCTTCTGGGAATAGTCTCAAGGTTGATACCTCAGATGAATGTTTTTATGGTAGGAATTCCGTTAAAGGTTCTTCTTGGTTTTATAATATTTCTGGGGATGATTCCGATATGGGCGGAGACTTTCGAGATTTTAACAGACAAGATGTTAAATTATGCGCAGGCTTTCATATCGAAATAGATATCCAGTTATTTGCTGATCCTGATAAGACAGAAAAACCCACACCACGTCGAAGACAAAAGG
Source organism: Thermotogaceae bacterium (assembly GCA_021161105.1). GTDB lineage: Bacteria > Thermotogota > Thermotogae > Thermotogales > Thermotogaceae > JAGHBG01. Next base: position 7,801 of record JAGHBG010000186.1, read on the forward strand.
CGAGAGAAGAAGGTAATGTTGCGGCTTCAAGGGAGCTTAATATGGCTCTCTCGTTCTTGTTTATGAGTGTTGCACTTGCTCTTCTTGGAAGACACCTGAGTATACTTATACAAAATGCTTTTATACCTTTTTTATCGCTTGATATGCACGATGATATTTCCGTATATTCCATAGGCGAGTGGGTGGCCCAGAATTTTTCTCAGGTGATATTTATACTTATGATACTTGTAGTTGGCAGTATGGGTCTTGGTGTTCTGGTGGGTGCAATGCAAACAAAGTTTCTTGTAGCTCCAAAAGCTGTCAGGTTTGATTTTGGCAGGATAAATCCAGTTCAGGGTTTCAAAAGGCTTTTTTCTCTCAGATCGATTTTTGAATTGATAAAGGCACTTCTTAAGGTTGCTGTTGTAGGGCTTGTGGGATATTTTACAATAAAAGGAAAGCTTAAGGAGCTTCTTTTATACCCGATGATGAGTCCGGTAGATTCTGCTGCGCATATGACAAATCTTATAGCTGATGTAATGATAAAGTCAGGAATAGCTCTTCTGGCTCTGGCTGTTTTTGATTATTTCTATCAAAGATGGGAATATGAGAGGAATTTGATGATGACAAAGCAAGAGGTTAAGGAAGAAATGAAGGATATAGAAGGTAATCCAGAAGTAAAGAGGCGGCAGCGTCAGATGATGATGGAAATACTGAGAAGCAGGATGATGCAGGAAGTTCCAAAAGCTACGGTTGTTATAACAAACCCTGATCATGTTGCGGTTGCTTTGAAATACGAAAGAGAAGAGGACGAGGCACCAATGGTGGTTGCAAAGGGGAAGAATCAGATAGCCGAAGCTATAAAAAAGGTTGCAAGGGAGTATAATATCCCTATAGTTAGAAATCCTCCTCTTGCATGGGAGCTTTACGACAATGTAGAAATTGGAGAGCTGATACCTCCTGACTTATACAGAGCAGTTGCAGAGGTACTTGTGTATGTTTACTCGCTTAAAGAAGGAGTGAACGGATGAAGCACTGGGATGTTGGAGTGTCACTTTTGGTTGTTGCCATAGTTTTATTGATGATTATTCCAATACCGGATTACATGCTGGACTTGTTCCAGATACTTAACCTTACTCTATCGATGATACTTTTATTTTCGACTCTATATATAAGAAGTGCTCTTGAAATTTCCTCTTTTCCGTCACTTATCCTTATAATGACCCTGTTTAGATTAGCGCTGAATATAACTTCAACGAGGCTTATTTTGCTTGAAGGAAAGAATTTTGGTGGAAGGGTTATAAGGACTTTTGGAGAGTTTGTTGTAAAGGGTGATTATGTAGTTGGGCTTATAATCTTTATCATACTTGTAATAATACAGTTCATTGTTATAACAAGAGGTGCTGAAAGGATAGCAGAGGTTGCAGCCAGGTTTACGCTTGATGCTATGCCAGGTAAACAGATGAGTGTTGATGCGGATTTAAACGCTGGGCTTATTACGGAAGAGGAGGCAAGAAAGAGAAGGGAAGAGATAAGAAGGGAAGCAGATTTTTATGGTGCGATGGATGGTGCCAGCAGGTTCGTTCGTGGTGACGCTATTGCAAGCATAATAATCACTTTTGTGAACATAATCGGTGGTTTAATAATTGGATCGGTTAAGCATGGCCTTTCATTCAGTGAGGCGGCACAGATTTACACGCTTTTAACGGTGGGAGACGGGCTTGTATCCCAAATTCCTGCACTGATGATTTCAACGGCAACAGGTATTATCGTATCGAGGGCTGCATCGAAGGAAAATTTTGGAAGGGATGTTGTAACGGAACTTGGAAGGGAAACGAAGGTTCTTTACCTGACAGGGGGAGTGCTTGTTTTCCTCGGATTTTTCACACCTCTGCCGATAACTACTGCTTTTGTTGGAGGGCTGTTGCTGTTCACTGCCTGGTATGCTTCAAGGGGTGCGCAGGTTCCTCAGGAAGCCCTTGCTGGTGCTGAAGAAGCTCCTGCGCCAACGGGGCCGGTTCTCTCCTCTCCTGAAGAGGTTGCTGAGGTTATAGAGGCTGATACTGTGGAGGTGGAAATTGGCTATGGTTTAATACCTCTTGCTGATCCATCCCAGGGTGGGGATCTTCTTGAGAGAATAACAATGGTAAGAAAGCAAATAGCTTTTGAGATGGGGCTGGTAGTATCACCAATAAGGGTTAGAGACAGTATACTTTTGAAGCCAAATGAGTATCTTATAAAGATCAGAGGGGCGGAAGTTGCAAGATACGAGCTTGTTCCCAATAGAATTCTTGCTATAAATCCTGGAGGTGTTCAGGAAAAGCTCCCAGGAATTCCCACAAAAGAACCTGCATTCGGGCTTGAAGCTTTCTGGATTGATGAGTCACGGAAGGAGGAAGCTCAGAATCTCGGTTTTACAGTTGTTGACCCACCAACTGTTTTTGCAACTCACCTGACTGAAGTGTTGAAAAGACACGCTCATGAGCTTCTTGGGGCAAGGGAATTTGAGCTTCTTATCGAAGGGCTTCGTCATAGAGTGCCGAAGCTTGTGGATGATTTAATTCCAAATGTGCTTAAAGAATCAGAGGTCAGAAGAATTCTTCAAAATCTTCTGAAAGAAGGTGTGTCAATAAGGAGTTTACCGTTGATATTTGAGACGCTTTTAGAACATGGTGAAAAAACTAAAGATATAGATTACCTGACAGAGCAGGTTAGAAGAGCTCTGAGGAGGCAGATAGTTACGCCGCTTAAGGCTTCTGATGGTAAAATTCACGCAGTGGCGTTCGACTCAGAACTTGAAAAGAAGATAGCAGAGTCTATAACGGAGGAAGGAGAACAGAAGGTAATAGCGATGAATCCCGATATTTTAAGGGAAATTATAAACAAATTATCTCAGGAGCTTGAGAATTTGATGAAAAAGGGATATTCTCCTGTGGTTGTAACATCCGGTGAGATCAGGCCATACCTTTCAGGGCTCATCGCAAGGTTTGTTCCGAATGTTCCTGTGATAGCTTATGAGGAAGTGCCTGAGGATTTTGTACTCCAGGTTGAAGGTGTGGTGAGATTGTGAAGATTAAGAAATATGTAGTCAGAGATGTTTCAGAAGCTATGAGGATGATTAAAGAGGATCTGGGAGATGACGCCGTTATTTTGAGTACGCGTAAAATAAAAAAGGGTGGGTGGTTTTTTGGTCTTGGTGCGAAGATTTTTTTTGAAGTTACTGCAGTCGTTGAAAATGATGAGGAGAAAAATCCGCCGGAAAGACCGAAAAGGGTTGGAAGGGAAGATATATATAAACTTCAGGAGGTGCTGGAAAAGAATCGACAGGAAAATCTTAAAAGGGCTTTAACTGAAGCAAGAAAAGTTCAAAGTTCGAGAAGTTCCAGTGTCGATGATGAGATGGAGAAAATAAAAGAAATGATCTCGGAATTAAAGATGATGGTTTTATCCGGGAAAACGACGAATGTACCTCCGGGTATTGAAAAGATAGCTGAAGCGATGCAAACCCATGAAATAGATAATGAAATAACCAGTAAGCTGGTGGAGTTTTTGAGAATGAACTACGGAGATATTGATATAAACAGCGAGGAGATTGAATATAAGCTCGTTGATTATCTAAGGCCCTACATAAAAACAGAGGAAGTTAATCTTGAAGGTAGAATAATATTTGTGGGGCCAACTGGTATTGGAAAAACAACAACGCTGGCAAAGATAGCTGCAAAGTTATCACTTGAAGAGAAGAAAAGAATAGCGATATTGACACTTGATACATACAGAATAGCTGCAGCGGAACAGCTTAAAACTTACGCATCGATAATGAATATACCTATAAGGGTTGCTTATACTCCGCAAGAAGCGAGAATGCATCTGAATGCCATGATAGATTATGATGCTATTTTGATAGATACAGCGGGGCGAAGTCAGAAAAATGATCTTCAAATGAGGGAGCTGAAAGCAATAGTAGATACTGTGAGTCCAGAGAAGGTGTTTCTGGTTTTGAGCATGACAGCAAAATTTGTTGATGTAAAGGACATACTCAAGAAGTTTAGAGAGGTGGGGCCAACACATGTAATTCTAACAAAGCTGGACGAAACAAACGCTATGGGGCCAATTCTTAATGTGCCTCATACATCGAATTTACCAATAGCTTTTATAACCAACGGTCAGAGAGTTCCGGAGGACATATTTGAGGCAAATACGTTTGAGCTGGCAAAAATGGTGGTTAAAGAGGTGCTAAATTATGCTAGGTCAGGCTGATGGTTTAAAACAGGAGCCTAAAATAATAAGTATAGTCAGTGGAAAAGGCGGAGTGGGAAAGTCTATTATGGCTGTTAACCTCTCTATTGCTATAAATAAGTTAGGAAAAAAAGTTCTCCTGTATGATGTGGATGTGGGGTTTGGGAGCGTTGAAATACTCCTTGGAACATCCGCAAAGTTAACAATAAAGGATTATTTCCAGAATAAAATTGGTCTCGATGAAATTGTCACGAATACGAAATATGGTATAGATGTTATCTCAGGTGGACTTGATGTTGAAGATCTTGTTTACTTCAATGCAGGAAACAGAGACTCTCTCTTCAGGGACTTTTCACGGATTATGAATAGATACGACTATATTGTTCTGGATTTCCCACCTGGATATAATGAGAACCTTGAAAACTTTTATGAAGCTTCTGATTTTATGGTTTTAATAACTACATCGGAACCCACATCGTTGATAAATGCATATACTTTTTTAAAAATGATGGCTTTAAAGGGAATCGACCCTGATGAACTGCATGTAGTTCTCAATATGGCAAGAGATATGAAAGATGCAAGAAAGTTTATGGAAAGGTTTATAGGTGTCATAGAAAGATTTATAGGAATGAGTCCATCTGCTACTCATATAATGAGGTTTGACAATTTAGTTAGAAAAAGTGTGGAAAGCCAGAAACCTTTTGTATTTGAAGAAAGAACTCTGCAACCGTCACTTGTTATATACAGAATTGCAAATATAATAACAAAAGAGCATGAGCTTATAAAAAGAAGGACATTCCTTGATAAGCTAAAGGCATTTCTTAGAATTGGGTAACGGGAGGAGAGAAATTGAGACTGTATGATCTTTTGAAGGATAAAATGATGGGAATTTATGTAGGTGTGATAAAGGACAATGAAGAGGTTAAGGGTGTTTATGAAGGAATGACGGGTGGAAAATTTGTAATAAAGACTTTGGAAGATGTGAAAGCTGGAGATGAAGTTACATTGAGATTGGCGGTTGGTGGGTGGAATTTCATATTTCCATGTGTTGTTGAGAGGATAGGTAGAAACGGAGCAGTTTTAAAACCCACTGGAAAAGTTAAGATAAGAGAAAAAAGAAAGGAAAAGAGAGTGCCGACATTGCAGAAATGTGTTATAAATGATAAAAGAGGTTTAATGCTGGATGTATCTTTCCATGGAACGAGGATACTGGCGCTGGATGAATACAACATAGGGGACATTGTAGAAGTTAAGGTTGGAAATAATTCGATAAAAGGTAAGGTAAGATGGATAAAATCTGAAATAGTTGATTTAAGAAGTATGGGTGTTCTGATAGAAGATTCCATAATCTGGTGGGAAGAATATGTGAAAGAAAGGCTTGCTGAAGCTTTAAAAGTATTAAGGGGGATATAATATGCCAGCTGCTATGGTGGAATATTACAGATTCAAAGATGCTGTAAAACCTGGAATGCCAATTCTTCTTGATATTAGCTGGCCGGAAGAGCTTGAAGGGGAGTATAAAAGCTCTGTTTATGATTATTCCTTAGAGCAAAGGGTAATGAGAATAGCAATGCCTTCTTACAAAGGAAGACTTATACCATTACCAAAAGGAACAAGGATATATGTGAAAATCGTTGATAAAACATCTCTTTATACATTTCAAGGGGTAGTTTTGTGGAGTGGAATGTGGGAAGGTGACAATTTGCCGTCAACTATAGTTACCATACCAGAGAAGGTTAGAAGAGTTCAGAGAAGGAGGTTTAACAGGTTACCTGTAAGACTGATAGGAAAGTACAGGAAAGAATATGAAGATGTGTATCATACTTTTTCTACGATAGATTTCAGTGCTGGAGGAATGCTAATGGTTGTTGAAGAGGAACTCAAACTTGGTGATAAGATTTTTGTGACCATGAAATTAAAACCTGATCTTGAGCTTGTGGAACATCCGGCGGTCGTAAGGAGAGAGGCGGGAATGGATAAGACAACTTTACAGAGATTTTATGGAGTGGAATTCCAGGAGATAGATATGAATCTTGAGAAGAAGCTTGTAAGATTTGTTATGGAGAAGGAGATAGAATTCAGAAAAAAGGGAATTATTTACTAATACAGGGGTGATTCTGAATGAGCTCGGTGTATGATAGAATGGAAGATAAACATTTAGATCTTTTGAAGGAAATCGGTAATGTTGGTGCCGGTAATGCTGCGACGGCTCTTTCTATGATGATTGACAAAAAAGTGGAAATAGCGGTGCCGGATGTGAAAATAGTACCAATAGCTAAGGTTCCATTCATGCTGCCGAATCCTGAAGAATTGGTCGCTGGTGTTAAAATGGATGTTTCTGGGGATGTGGAAATGGAGACGCTTCTTATCTTTGATTCTAAGGGAACAAAAGAGTTAATCAAACTTTTAACAATGGGGATGTCGGTGGTAGAAGACATAACACAGATAGGAGAGATGGAAAAGTCCGCGATAAAAGAGGTTGGGAACATAATCTGTGGTTCTTATATAACTGCGCTTGCCAATTTTACAGGCTTTTTTCTTAATCCGCAGCCCCCTGATATAAGCGTGGATATGATAAGTGCAATAGTTGCAGAAACATCTTTGAAGATTGCCCATACTGATGACAAAATTATCTTAATAGAAACTCTCTTGAATATCCAGGATGTGGAGATAACTGGTTATATATTTATGATTCCTGAAGAGGAGTCACTGAAGAAAATCTTCGAGAGTATGGGGTTGATGTAATGTGAAAAAGAAAGTCGTAATAGGAATCGGAGAATATGCAGTTGACAGCCCACCATCTATCATTGTTACTTTAGGTTTAGGGTCGTGTGTTGGAGTATGTATAAGGGATCTCAAAACTAAGATTGGAGGAATGGTTCATGTTATGCTTCCTGATAGTGGAGGAAAAAATGTGTCAAATCCGGGCAAGTTTGCTGATACCGGGATAGCTGCTGTTATAGAAGAGATAAAGAAAAAAGGAGGTAACACCAACCATCTTGAGGCAAAGATCGCTGGTGGTGCAGCTATGTTCGAGGGGAAAGGACTCAATGTTGGCCAGCGGAATGTGGACGCTGTTAAAAAATGGCTTAAGCACCATGGAGTTAAACTCGTTGCCGAAGATACGGGAGGAAATAGAGCGAGAAGTATAGAATACGATCTTGAGACAGGCAGGCTTCTTGTAAGAAAGGTTGGTGGTGGTGAACGAGTGGAAATCAAAGAAATATGAAGCATGTTTACTTTGATAAGGAAAAGGTTGTTCTTGAATACCTCCCGAAAATTAAAAGAATTGCCTATGACCTTAAATATAATCTTCCACCGAATGTTGATGTAGATGATTTGATTCAAGAGGGAGTTTTAGCCCTTCTTTCTTCTTTAGACAGATACAATCCAAAAAAGGGTTCTCTAAGCACCTTTGTGGTGAAAAGGATCAGGGGTGCTATGCTGGATTATCTAAGAAAGATAGATTGGATGCCAAGAAATTTGAGGAGAAATATTAAAGATGTAGAAAACGCTATGATAGAACTGGAAACAAAGGGAGGAGAGGTTACTGATGAAGCTATTGCAGAAATTGTAGGGATAGATGCAGAGAGTGTAAGACATATAAGAAATGAGATGGTCAGAAAGCAAATGCTTATGTTGGATTCGTATCTTTCTGGTCAGGATGTTGAACCCATTGAAGTTATAGAACAGCCCCAGGAAGAAGATCCTGAACAATCTGCCTATAAAGAGCTGCTAATGGAAGAGCTAAAAAAGGCGATAAATAAATTGGATGACAGAGAAAAATTGGTTCTGTCTTTGAGATACGAACAGGAATTATCTTTAAAAGAGATAGGTGTGGTGCTGGGGGTAAGTGAATCGAGGGTTTCTCAGGTTTTGTCTGTTATATTGGCAAAACTTAAGAGGGAGCTTGAGGGGTTGGTATAATGGTAAATCCTGTTGAAGTGCAAACTTTTGTTGTAAGGGCCGTTGATGCGGCACAAAATGTTAACCAGTTGCAGAATGCCGTTCTCGCTGGGCAACATACCAGTCTTCTTGAAAGGGTTCAAAGAAATGAGGTGGAAAGAAGCCAGGTGAATGCCCAGAACAAAGCTGAAGGAAAGAGTGTGAGAAATTCCATGGAAGGTTCCAACAGAGGAAGTTATCTACCATACAGGCGAAGGGGTTCGAACGCTCAGGAAGAGGAGGTTCATCCCGCTGTTACAGATGAAAAAAGAGGATTGATTCTGGATGTGAGATTGTGATCGGGTATTTAAGTGTTAAAAATATTGGTAATAAATTTACAGGGGGACTTCTGGTCGTTGACCAGAATGGTATACCGCAAGAATTTAAGTACAGTGAGCCAGTAACCCCCACAAAGCTTCAAAGGATAATTTACGGTAAAGCTTTGGAGAAGTATTTAAGCATAGAAGTAATCGCTAAGACTCTTCTTTCAAAGTCTGAAACGAGACCGGCTGTTGTCTTAACTGATGATGTAAATATAGTAGAAGCGGCTGACAATGTTTTTCACATATCAAAGACTGCTTCTGAAAAAGAGGGAATAAAAAGGGTTGATGAGGGTGAATATGTAATTGCTTCTCCTGGTTCCTCTTATAGGCTCATGGGAAATTCTGATTTATCCGAAGATGTTCTTAATGATATTCTTTCCTTGAGTGAATCAATAGATTTGCTTGAACCTTTCCAGCGCCTTCAAAAAGCGCTTGAGTACGTATGTTCAGAGCAATAAAGGATCTAATAGAAACTTTAAAGATGGAGCTTGGAAAGATAAATGTAGTTGATCAGGAATTGAGTATCTCGACGAATGCTCTGGATGTTGAAATGCCGAAAGTAAGCGTTGCGTTAGCAGAAGAAGTGATGAATGTAAATGTCAATGAAGCTCTATACTCACCGGCTGAATTGGATGTGATCACAACTTCATTTGATGGTGGTAATGTAAAAGTACATGATACCCATTCATTCAGTGCTATCACAGCTTGTGTGAAAAATGTGGAAGTCGGAAGTGATAATGTTCCTTGTGTGTTATCTGTTGAGCCGGTTAAAGAGAGGGTTTATACAAGCAATGTTATGTTTCATACCGGTTACGCAGTCAAATTATTTTCCATTAAATTTGTTTCACCGGAAATAAGATCTGGAGAAAATATCCAGGAATTATGGAAGCTCACTATGAAAAGAGCTAAATTTGTGGAAAAGGAAAAGGTGTTGAGCGCCCTTGAAAGGATTTTCAAAAGTTATAGTGGAGATGTTAAAGATCTCAGATTTGTGGGATATTTTAAGAATGTTCCTGTGGGGAGAGCAGAGAAGATCATAGTTTTGAATGAGGATCTTGTGGTTTTTCTGAAAAGAAAGGGAAAGAACTTAAAAGTTGATGTTGTAGTTGTAAAAAGTCCAGAAAAATTAATGATAGAGGTGGTGCGCTGAAATGCTTGAAGTTATTGTTGATGGAATAGTTGGTGTTGGGAAAACCACACTTGTTGAAATTATGAAAGATGAGTTTGAATTTACACCATTCTTCGAAATGGAAGATGAGAAAGTTGATTATTTACTGGGGAAATTTTATTCGGATGGAAAAAGGTGGAGTTTTACTCTTCAAACGTACTTTTTGAACAAAAGGTTTTATCAGATGAAAAAAGCAGAGAAGGAAGGGCATTTCATAATGGATAGATCAATATATGGGGATTTTGTCTTTGCGAAAGCCCAGTATATAATGGGAATGATGTCAGAACTTGAATGGAAGATTTACCAGGATATATACAATAACCTTGTTGAGCATGTTGTTCCCCCCCGTTTAATGATATATTTAAGATGTTCCGTGGAAACTGCTGTGAAGAGGCTTAGAAAGAGGGGACGGCAATACGAACAGGATGTTGATGTAGACTATTGGAAATTTATACTGAAGCTTTATGAAGAGTTGTTTCGAAATTACGACGAGAGTATGCTTTTAGTTGTGGATGCCGATGTGATTGATTTTGTGGAAAATGAAAAAGACAGGGAAAAAGTTCTTTCAGTTGTCAGTGAGCTTTTAAGCATAAATAAGGGTGTATTTTCATTTGATGGAAAAGAATTAAAAAGGATTGATAGTAAGTGATTGGAAAGATAGCAGGTTCTTTTGTTCAGTTTCCTGGAATTTTAGTTACTTTGTTTCTCCTCCTGTGGTTTGTTAGAAAGAAGAAAAAATACATCATATTTGCTGCTATTTTGTATCTTTTCACCATAGAAGTTGTCTGGATACCTGTGGAAAAGCTATGGGTGGTTGATGAAAAAGTGGTTGCAGGTGATATTCTTATTTTAGGTGGGGGTGTGTTGGAAACACCTGATGGCGTGCAGCTTTCAAGAGCCACACTTTCGAGGTTGTTGAAAGGTTTTGAACTCTGGAAAGAGCTGCGAAGCAGAGTGATAGTATCGGGTGGCAGGACACCTTCTGGATTTATTGAAGCAGAAAAGATGAAGGAGGTTTTAATCAGCTGGGGTGTTCCGGAAAATATGGTAATAGTTGAAGGAAATTCAATCAACACTTACGAGAATATTTTATACTCTAAAAATCTGACGAATGAACCTGTAAATATAGTGACTTCTTCAACTCATACTGTAAGGGTAAAGCTGATAGCTGATAAACTTAATGTAGATTCTGCTGTTATCCCGTGTGATTTCATTATAGAAACAAAGGTTACTTATAGATCGTTTTTACCAAGTCAGGAGGCATTGTCCTTTCCTGGATATCTAACTCATGAGATTTTTGGAATTATCTACTACAAGCTGAAGGGGGTACTTTAGTGAAGAGATTTGTTATATGTGTTGCGGGTAAAATTGGGACAGGAAAAAGCACGGCAGCTAAAATTCTGGCTGAAATTTTGAATGCGAGGATAATAGATGTTGATAGAGCAGGACATGAGGCTCTTAAGAGAGAGGATGTTGTAGAGAAAATTAAGGAAGTGTTTGGAGAAAAAATAATAAAGAATGGGGAGGTGGACAGAAAGATTTTGAGAGAAATTGTATTTTCTAATGAAAAGCTTTTAAAAAAGCTTGAAGAAATTCTTCATCCAGTAATGGTAAAGATGGTTGAAGAAGAAGTCAGAAACTGTCAAAACACGGTGATAATTGACTGTGCGCTTCTTAAGAGAATGAAACTTGATGGCATGTGCGATCTTATAATAACGATAAAATCCTTTTATGAAACGGCTAAAAGCAGAAAACCACATATCCCGGAAGAAATTTTTAGAAAGATCCGGGAAAGCCAGAGAGATATAGAGGACATGGGGGAAGTAATATGGAATGAAGGTGAGAAAGAGAATCTCAAGAAGGAAATTATTAAAGTATTAAAGAATCATCAGCTATATCCTCAAAAAGCTTTTCATGATGAGTAGCTACTACAACCCCTTTGCCCATTTTTTTCCATTCTTTTATATACCTTAGCATCTCAAATCTGCCTTCCCAGTCCAGAGATACGAAGGGTTCATCTAAAATGATTATTTCGGGATCATAAGAAACAATGGAAGCAGTTCCTACTTTCCTTTTTTCTCCACCAGAAAGAGTGAAAGGTACTCTGCTTCTGAACTCATCTGGATTCAGTTCAAACATTTTCATGGTTTTTATGTACATTTCTTCGAGATTTTCTATGCCGAAATTTTTTGGGGCAAAAGTAACTTCATCATAAACTGAGAGGCTAAAAAACTGATTTTCAGGGAATTGAAAGGCTATTCCGATGTCTTTTCTGTATTTAGCAGGGTTTTTCCAGGCGTTCTCTCCATTTATAAGGATTTTCCCGGAAGTTGGGCGCAAAAGAAGTGCCAGTATCTGAAGTAGCGTAGTTTTTCCACTTCCATTTGGACCAAGCACCAGAAAAATTCTGCCATTCTCGATAGTGAGATTTATGTTATCAAGCACTTTTTTTTCGAAGTCAGTATTGGTAGAATACAAATAACTTACATTGATGAGCTCTATCTTCAAAGTAATTCACCCTTTAGGGATTTTATCATCTTTGTTGTAAAATAAAAGGGCGAGGTGACGGGAAATGAGGGCGTTATTGATTGTTGATCTTCAAAGAGATTTTGTTGACAGGGAAGGAGCTCTCTATTTCGAAGGTGCAGAGAAAGTTGTAGATTATATTGTAGAGCTTGCGAAGAAGTTCAGGGAAGAGGATTTGCCCATAATTACTACACAGGACTGGCACGATGAAAATGATAAAGAGTTTGAAGTTTGGCCCAGGCATTGTGTTGCAGGAAGTGAGGGTGCACGGCTTACTGAAAAACTTGAAGAGGTTTTAAAAGGGTATAACAGGCATTATTACATAAGAAAAACAAGATTCAGTGCTTTTTATAAAACAAACTTTGAAGAATTGATAAAAGACCTTGACCTTGATGAATTTGAAGTTGCAGGAGTGGTAACTAATATATGTGTTCTGTTCACAGTAGAGGAGTTGAGAAATAGGGATTTAAGAGTTATTTTGCATGAAAAGGGTGTAACGTCTTACGATGAAGATCTTCACAGGTTTGCGTTGAGGGAAATGAAAGAGGTGCTTGGCGTGGAGATTATATAACGAGGTGGTTTTTATGGCAAAAAGGCTTCATCCAAAGATTTTTAAGGTTCCAATAGATAAAATCAGGAATGGATATTATTCTGACATATACTTCGCAAGGTTTGTTGAAGTGTTGAAAAAGGATCAGAGAGCAGTACGTGTTCTATATCAATTTTTTCCAAGAAAAGACGCAGTAGTTGTGGGAATAGATGAGGCTCTGGCTATTCTACGCTATGGGACAGGCTATTATAAAGATGAAGAAAAAGCAAGGGTTTTGTTTGAAGAACTTCTATCAATTGATAAGAAAATCCAGGGAGCTGCTGCCTGTTTCGACATAAAAAAGGTTATTGATTACACAAAAAGTAAGTGGGAGATAAAGCAACGCCTCGCAGATTTGTGGGTTGATAAGTGGAACGAAATAGAAGTTAAGGCTCTGTATGATGGTGAAGAGGCAAAAGACAGAGAACCGATAATGACCATAGAGGGTGATCCGAGATATTTTGGGTATCTTGAAACTATTCTTCTTGGTGTTATTGCAAGAGCTACGAGTACGGCAACTGCTGTGAAAAAGGTTGTTAAAGCAGCAAGGGGAAAACCGATTCTTTTCTTCAGCGCGAGATTTGATCATTACTGGGTTCAGGCAACTGATGGTTATGCGGCGTTGAAGGCTGGTGCTTTTGGCGTCTCAACTGATGCAAATGCAGATTACTGGGGAATCAAATCTGCAGGGACAATTCCTCATGCTTTGATAGCTGCCTACACAGGAAAAACTGAAGATGCTGCTCTGGCTTTCGATAGGCATATAGAGCCTGATGTTAACAGAATTATTCTGGTTGACTGGGATAACGATGTGATTGGAACAACTTTCAGGGTAATTAAGAAGTTTTATGAGACACATATTGGGAAACCATTTAAGCCTGGAGAAACTGATCCGTCTCCAATAATAGGTCCAGGAAAGGGGAAAATATGGGGAGTTAGATTTGATACATCAGGTGATTTGAGAGATAAGTCGGTCGTTCCCAAGGATGAATCTTCGCTTGGAGTTTGTCCAGAGCTTGTCTGGAGAGCGAGGCAGGAATTTGACAAATATGGATTAAATGGTTTAAAAATATTGGTTTCTGGAGGATTCGATGCGGAAAAGATAGAACTATTTGAAAAATTAGGAGTCCCTGTTGATGCTTACGGTGTGGGTTCCAAACTTTTAAGAGAGAAAGTCGATATAACAGCTGATATAGTTGAAGTTAACGGAAAACCCTGTGCGAAGGTTGGAAGGTACAAAATAGAAAACCCTCGCTTAAAAATTGTTCCTGAGGAATATTGGAAGGAAAAGTGATAAAATATAATTGAATGAGAGGATTGAGAGGGAGGGATAAATTATGGATATTTATAAAGGAACGTGGGTCGTTAAAAAGGGATTTGCTGACATGTTTAAGGGCGGAGTTATAATGGATGTCACAAACGCAGAACAGGCTAAAATTGCGGAAGAGGCTGGAGCAGTTGCTGTTATGGCTCTTGAGAGGGTACCTGCGGATATAAGAAAAGCCGGTGGAGTTGCAAGAATGGCATCAATAAGCAAGATAAAAGAAATAATGGAAGCGGTTTCTATTCCAGTTATGGCGAAGGTTAGAATTGGGCATATAGCAGAAGCGAGAATTCTTGAAGAACTTGGAGTTGACTTTATCGATGAATCTGAAGTTTTAACTCCGGCTGATGATAAGTTCCATATAAACAAGCATGAGTTCAGAGTTCCATTTGTCTGTGGGGCAAGGGATCTTGGAGAAGCGCTTAGAAGAATAGCAGAAGGTGCAGCAATGATAAGAACAAAAGGTGAAGCAGGGACGGGGAATATAGTAGAGGCTGTTAAACACATGAGAAGGGTTCAGGATGAAATAAGGAAGGTAGTAAACATGAGTGATGAAGAACTTGTGAGAGAAGCTAAAGAGCTTGGTGCTCCAGTCGAGCTTTTGAGAGAGGTTAAAAGGCTTGGAAGACTGCCTGTGGTTAATTTCGCAGCAGGTGGAGTTGCCACGCCGGCTGATGCTGCGCTTATGATGATACTCGGCGCTGATGGTGTTTTCGTTGGCTCTGGTATATTCAAGAGCAAGGAACCAATGAAGATGGCAAGGGCAATTGTACTTGCCGTGACTTACTGGGATAATCCGAGAATTCTACTTAAAGTTTCTGAAGATGTTGGAGAGCCAATGCATGGTCTTGATGTGGATGAGCTTGAGGTAAAACTGCAGGAAAGGGGCTGGTGAGTTTGAAAATAGGAGTTCTGGGATTGCAGGGAGATGTGAGAGAACACATTAGAATGTTGCAACTCCTTGGTGTTGAAAGCCTCATAGTTAAGCTTCCTGAAGATCTCAGTCTTGTTGATGGCCTCATAATACCGGGTGGCGAATCTACTACTATGATAAGAATAATGAAGGAAATTGAAATGTACGAACCTCTTAAAGAGAAGATAGAGGAAGGTTTTCCAGTTTTTGGAACCTGTGCCGGAATGATTCTCCTTTCTAAGAAAGTGGAAGGTTCTGACCAGCTAACCCTCAAAGTTCTGGATATAGAAGTTGAAAGGAATGCTTACGGAAGGCAAATTGAAAGCTTTGAAGTTGATATAAAAGTTCCTCAGTTTGGAGATAAGCCTGTAAGAGCTGTTTTCATAAGAGCACCAAAAATAGTAAAAGCAGGAAATGAAGTTGAAGCTTTAGCTGAATATGAAGGAACGCCGGTTTTTGTAAGGGAAAATAATGTTATGGCAACGTCGTTTCATCCAGAATTAACCGATGATGCAAGAGTCCATGAGTATTTCATCAAAATAGTGGGGGAATTTAAGAAGTGATAGTAAATATACAGGATGTGAACTACAAGGATGTTATCCAGGATACATTTGAGAAAAGAGAATGGATAGTGTCACAGAGTGACTACGATGCTGATTTGATCGTAGCAAAAAATCCTCATAATTACAAACCAACTGTAATTGTTGGAAGATTGAAAGGCGACTTTCCGGTGAATGTTATTGATGTAATCCGGTCAAAGCCACATCCAATTACTTTGGAGCTTAGAATAAGGCTTTATGAAGCATATTTGCAGAGCAATAACTTTGAAGCATATTTAAAAGAGGAGTTTTTGAAATCCAGGAGGTATACATTACCCTTAAGCTTGGTCATAATAAGGATTTATGAAAATGATCCGTTGTTGATTAAAGAATTTTATTATGCTTTTTCAACTGTAAGCAGGTCTACAGACAAAGCTTTTAGAATTTCCGAGGGTGAATTTGCTGTTGTTTTGCCAGGTACTGGCAGGGAAGGTGCGGAAATATTTATTAGAAGATTCTCAAAGAAAATTACAAAGGAATACATAAAAGAAAGGGTTTTAAAGAAACCTGATTTCATATATGGAATAGGGACCCTTGAGGATTGGATGAAGTCGGAAGAGGATTTGATATCTTCGAGTGAATATGATCTTTTGAGTAAATTAAGGTGATGATAATAGGTGGCAAAAATAGATTGGAACGAAACGGTGTTTTGTGCGATAGACACCGAAACTACAGGTATAAATCCAGAAAGTGGAGATAGGATAATTGAGGTAGCAATAGTACCTGTTTTTCAAGGTAAGCTGATTCTGGAAAAAGCCTATGTTACCTTAATAAACCCGGGGGAAGGGATTGTAATTCCTGCGAATACTGAGAAGGTACATGGAATCTCAAATGAAACCATAAAAATGGCTCCTTCTATGAGGGATGTTTTTCCGGTTATTCAACGTTATATGAAGGAGCTCGTGCCGGTTTTTCATAATGGTAAGTTTGATTTGATGTTCTTTGATTACGCTGCGAAAGATGTAGGGGAATTTCCCGTGGATCCTTATTACATAGACACCCAGGATCTGTCGAAAGAAGTTTTTGGAGCGCCTAAGACACTTGAATGGCTGGCAAAGTACTTTTCAATAACTGATAGAATAAACCATCGTGCGCTGGACGACGCTATAGTAACGGCTCAGGTTTTTATAGAGCTTGCTAATATGATAGGCGTTGAAAATGTCAGTGAATTCATTAAAAAATGGAATGGTGCGCCTGTATAACTTCGAATGCGCAGCAGTTTTTTGTGTTTGCTTTTTCTAAAACAGGTTTGGTTATTCCATCTATAAAGCTCAGCTTCCTCTGGAGTTTGGTTCTGTAGGATCCTTTCGGTTGCATACATCCAAGAAATACGGCTTTGAACTTCCTCCTGGCGTATCTGAATATTTTTTCAGCTTCTTCGATATCAGGAGGAGGGCAATTTTCGTAGAAGGTTCCCCTGGTCGGTATGAAAACATTAAGAACTATACTGCTGAAGTAATCAGACAAAATGTCAAGTGCTCTATACTCATGGGTAATTTTTCCACACAAAACGCCTATCGTAATATGAGGTACTACAGGTTTTTTGAATGATGTAATTATATCAAGCTGATCTTTGATGCTTCTTTCAATTCCATAAACTTCTTTTAGAACTTCTGGATCTGCATAGAAGTCTGCAGAAACCACATCAGCGAGCTCATCTACTTTTTCTGGAAATTCAAGTGGAAATCCAATGTGAAAGTTGTATCTTAAATTATATTTCTCTTTTAGGGTTTTTAGGAGAATGTAATGATTATCAAAAGGAATCCTTCCATCTTTTGTTATTCCACCGCTTATAAGAAATATTTTTCTTCCATCTTTTGCAAACTCCTCCATTTTTTGAACGGGAATCATGTGTTTTAAATAAACACCACCGCAATGTTTACAATTCATGGGACAGAAGTTGCCTGTTACAGAAACCGGTACAACAGGAGTTGTGTCCACCAGAACCATTTAATCACCTTTTCACTTTAAACCTCTTTTTGGGTTTTGAGTGAGCTGCTTTTCGCCTTTGATCTCGCGAAACGAGATTGAATTCCTCGTGGACAGCCCTGAGATTTTCGACTTCTTTCTTTGCTTCCTCTTCAGCTTCTTCACTGATCTTTCTCACTTTGAGTATCCACTCGGCGATGGTATCAAAAACCGTTGCCATCATTTCATCGAACATTCTGTATGTTTCCCTTTTAAATTCAAGTATGGGATCTTTTTGGCCATATGCTCTCAATCTAACGGAATCTTTAACATGCTCTACTTCTTCCAGATATTGTCTCCAGTTTTCGTCTATGATTCTCAACATTAAAAATCTGACTATTCTGCTATACTCTTCGCCTATCTCTTCTTTCTTCCTTAAATAAGCTTTCCAGAGGCTGTCAATGAGAAAATCTCTTACCTGCTGTTCACTGCTAAAGCCTTTTTCTTTTAAATTGCTGATTCCAATGTCTCCTGGGAAACTGGAAAAGGATCTTTCAAGACTTTCGAGGTCCCATTCCGTTTTTCTAATAAAAATCTCCATTCTCCTGTCAACAACATCTTCCATGATTTCTTTAATCTGGTCATCGCAGTTCTCCTCTGTGAGTAGATAGTCTCTAAAGGAATACACAGCCTCTCTTTGTTTATCCAGAACTTCGTCCATTTCCATCAAGGATTTCCTTATTGAAAAGTTTATTCCCTCAACTTTTTTCTGAACCTGAACGATTAATTTTGTGAGCATGGGGTGGTAGAGAGGTTCTCCTGGCTTCATTTTTAAGATGTTCATTACCTTTTCTATCTGCTCTGCGCCAAATATTCTCAGGAGATCATCTTCCAGAGAAACGAAAAATCGCGATTCTCCGGGGTCTCCCTGCCTTCCAGATCTACCACGAAGCTGGTTATCTATTCTTCTTGCTTCATGATGCTCAGTTCCAATGACATACAAACCTCCAAGTTCTGCAACACCTTCACCAAGCTTTATGTCTGTTCCTCTTCCTGCCATGTTTGTGGCTATGGTAACTGCACCTTTTTGCCCCGCTTTAGCTATTATTTGAGCTTCCTTTTCATGATGTTTGGCGTTTAAAACTTCGTGAGGTATGTTTTTCTTTTTGAGCATCTGACTCAAAAGTTCACTTTTTTCAATAGAAGTTGTACCCACCAGTACAGGCTGGCCTTTTGCATGCCTTCCTTCTATTTCTTTTACGACTGCATCGAATTTTTCCTTTTCTGTCCTGTATATAAGATCATCATGATCTTTTCTTATCATGGGTTTGTGTGTCGGAATTACAACAACTTCCATGTTATATATTTGAATAAATTCCTGCTCTTCTGTCTTGGCAGTTCCCGTCATACCTGCTAATTTTTCATACATTCTGAAGTAATTCTGGAAGGTTATAGTTGCGTAGGTTATGGATTCTTCCTTAACTGGCACACCTTCTTTTGCTTCTATAGCCTGGTGAAGTCCTCCGCTGTATCTTCTTCCAGGTAAAAGTCTTCCTGTGAACTCATCAACGATAACAACCTGGTTATTCATTACAACATAGTCAACATCTCTTTTAAAAAGATGCAATGCTTTGAGAGCATTAAGGAGATGATAAAGGGATTTAACATGGGCGGGATCATAAAGATTATCTATTCTTAAGCGTTTTTCTGCTTTTTCTATTCCTTTATCCGTAAGAACAACGGTTCGGGCTTTTTCATCGACTATAAAATCCACATCTTTTTTGAATGCCTTTGCAAGCTGGGCAAAGAATTTGTAGATTGTTGGGCTTTCTTTGGAAGGCCCGGAAATTATAAGCGGCGTTCTTGCTTCATCTATCAGTATCGAGTCAACTTCGTCAACTATGGCGTAGTAATGTCCTCTTTGAGTTTTATCTTCAATGTCATATACAAGGTTATCTCTTAGATAATCAAAGCCAAATTCGTTATTCGTTCCATAGGTTACATCACATATGTAAGCTTCTTTTCTTGATATTTCTTTAAGTTCAACTTCAAAAGCTTCCTTAGCTTCTTTATTCATTTGCTCATCTTTAAGTACCTCTTCTTCAAAACCTTCTGGCCAGACTGATAAGTTCTTTTCTATGGCATCAAAAGCTTTTTCGGGATCTTTCCATACAACTTCGTAACTTTTTCCAAGCTGATTTATAACGCCTACTCTGAGTCCCAGAGTAAGGTAAATCGGTCCCATCCAGAGGGCGTCCCTCCGCGCAAGGTAATCGTTTACAGTTACAAGATGAACTCCCTTACCTGTAAGTGCGTTCAGGTAAATGGGCATGGTTGCAGCTAAGGTTTTTCCCTCACCTGTTTTCATTTCAGCAATCCTTCCATCATGCAGAACGAGTCCGCCTGTAACCTGAACATCAAATGGCCTCATTCCAAGGGTTCTTCTTGCGACATCTCTCGCAAGTGCAAAGGCATCTACAAGAATTCCGTTAAGATCTTCACCTGACTTAACCTTCTTTTTTAAAGATTTTGATATATCTGTCAAATCTTTAAAAGGGAGTTTTTTAAACTCCCTTTCTTTTTCCGTTATCTCATCAACTATCTTCCTGTATTTTTTAATCATTCTCTCGTTTTTATCAAAAAGTTTTAACATATCACATTACCTCCAACCTGTACAGGAATATACCTTTTTCGTATGTTTGATAAAACATCAAAATTGAGTTATGTGGTACACCTACTGTTTTGTACAGAATGTCACCGATATCGATAAATACCCTCAAAATATCCTCCTTTGGAAAGTTTTTCTTTATGTATGAATAAGGAGGATAATCTATAAGTTTCTTTATCCTGGTGAATCTCTCATATTCTTTCCTGGTTATGTTAGAGATTATCATGTAAGAATCTTCATAGTAGAAGAAAAGGTTTTCACTTCCTATATTCATTATCCACCCATCACTGTTCTTTTCTGCACCATATTTTAAAAGAGTGCTTTCAAGTTCTTTATCTTTTTCCTTATTAAACTTGATGAGAGCTGCATAGCTGACATCACTTGCAGAGGACACATCACCCATTATATATGCTTTGTCTGAAGAATTTTTCAGGAGAACCATGACTATATCAGAGAGTTTATCGATATCCTCGCTTTTTCCAGAAAACCATTCTAAAATCTTGTCCAGAGTTTCTGCTGAGCTTCTGACTGAGATCCCTATATAATAATTTCCATATTTTGGCAGAGTGTCCATATAATCTGATGGGCTTAAGAATTCTAAAGGTTTTTCGAGGTTACCCTCCACATACTGTTTCAGGTCAGCAACAAATCTATTCTCATTTACATAGGAAATAAGTTCAAACCAATCAGTTTTTACTTCTTCTTCGACATTGATTCCCATTGATACCTTGAAGCTATCACCTTTAAAAAATCCTAATATAAAACCTTTGCTTTCATTAAAGAACCTTTTAACATTTTCGTTGACTTCGATAAGCCTTTCCTCTTCGTTGGTCATGGAAATAACTGCTTTTTCAATAGATGTTTTACTGCCGCTTAAAACGACATAACCTTTATGTTCTTTTGCAAATATGGAAGTATGTTCATCTTGCATTATGTAATATCCATCATCTTTTGAGAGATTAAGCTTTATAAGGTAAGATAGAAATTTCAGGAAGTTGGGGGTATCAGTGCATTTAAATACCACCATGGAATTTGATCCGATGTTTTTCAGAAGATCTATATAGAAATTTATATCAAGTGAGGTTAAATCATTTGCGTCTACAACTATTCCTTTGGCAGCTACCAGAAAACCACTGGATATTGTATCTAAAAATACATCTTTGCTAACCCGCGATTCTTTTTCAACCTGATTTAAGATGTTATTAACCATAAAATCAAAGGCTAAACCTTTCTCAGAAAATACGAACTCAAAGAATGAGACATTTTTGGTTAAATCAAGAAAGTTTTTTGAGGCATCGTTTACCAGTATGACAACATCAAAGTCCTTAGGTACAAAAGATAGAATCTCGGCATAGCCGAAAAGAAAAACAGACCAGAAAATAGCAAGTAGAATCACAAAACTTTTATTCATCCCTTATTACCTCCAAAATACCTGTGTGCTTGTTCTACAACATTTGAAACAATTCTGAAGTAATTTTCCTTATCAGTACTTACCTTTTCTTTGGTTCCGTACACAAAGTATTCAATATTGCCTTTTGGGCCCTTTATTTCCGAATACCATATGTCCTTTACAAAAAATTCTGCCTCCAGTAAAGCATCAATAATTTTTGATATTACTTCTTTATGAGTTTCCTTATTCTTAACTACTCCCTTTTTTACTTTTTCCCTTGTGGCTTCGAATTGAGGCTTTATTAAGATTAAGAATTCTCCCTTATCCTTTAATATATTATAAATCGATTGTATAATTTTTGAAACTGATATGAACGAAACATCACAGGTTACAAAATCAACTTTTTCTCCGAGATTCTCTATTGTAATGTACCTTGCATTAGTTTTTTCCATAACACATACGCGGTTATCTTTTCTTAATTTCCAGTGAAGCTGCCCTCTACCTGCATCTATGGCATAAACTTTTCTTGCTCCATGTTGAAGTAAAAAGTCTGTAAATCCTCCTGTAGAAGCACCTATATCACAGCAAACCTTGTCCCTGACATCAAAATTAAATTTTTTCCACGCAGATTCTATCTTATAACCACCACGACTAACATACTTTTCTGGTTTTTTAACCGTAACCTCACTATCTACGCTATATCTTCTTGAGGCTTTATCAACTTTTTCGCCGTTTATATAGACTTCTCCAGCCATTATAAGTCTTTTTGCTTTTTCTCTGCTTTCCACAAGGCCATAATGCAAAAGAAGTTCATCGGCTCTCAATTTATTCAGTTTCCTGCCTTTACTGCCCAAGTTCCTTCCTCTCCTGCAATTATCAACCAACCATCGATAAGACGGATCTTATTAGCAAAAAACTCCATATTTTTCCCAATTAATCTTATCTTTCCGTCTTCTACAATGTAACCTATACCGTTGTGAAGTCTTTTACAATTTTTATACTCCCAAATATGATTTTTTGCAACGCAGAAGTTATTCATATCAAGTTTTTTTTCATTGAACAGTACTTTATCAGGAATTCCAACAACAATATTTTTATTGATGAAGTCAAATCCATAAGCTCCAGAATATCTTTTTTCAAACAGGGTTTTCTTGCTAATTGTATCAAATTCTTTTACAAATCCATAGATATCTAATACATAAAGAAGATTTGATTTGAAATACCACTCGATAGGTGTTCCAGAAATCTTCATTTTCCATTTTCCTTCAACATCTTCCACTGTTCCATCAGCTTTTATTGCTACTCTACCATTAGAGTCCAGAATAGTTGATTTAACATCTCTTGTTTTGCCGTTAACTTCTATGGAGTTTCTATATATTATCAAATCCTTGCCTACGTATACCGGTTCTGTTTCAACAGTGACTTTTTTACCATCAGGAAAAGTCAGGATACTGCCTCTCAGGACTGCAAATTCGTTCTCTACTGGATAAACCATATTTG